>CAZGOS010000001.1:0-6621 GCA_964527795.1 uncultured Rhodothermales bacterium
CCAGCCGGGTCTTTCACCCGGGGAACCCCAACAGCTTGTCAAGGCATACATAACAGTTTCGAGAAGGCATTTCAGCTTATGAGCGATGACGATAGACGGTCGTTTCTGCAGTACACGTATTTCTTAGCGGAGGAAGACCGGTTAGAATATGCACGTAATCCCGACCTGCTGAACGCCTACTGGGAATCGAAAAGAACCAGATACATGTCTTCGGTCAATGAGCGATTGATGGCTCATTACGCGCGACTTGTTTACGCTGATATGTTTTTTCCATACTGGCGAGAGTACGCTGATGACGAATGGCAAATCACGCCGGGTGAAATAATACTTCGATACGGTGTTCCACTTGGAGAGATTACGCGTATCGACTCATATGATTATCTGAGTAGATACCTGACCCTGGCTTTCAGACACGGCTCGTTTCGATTTACAGATTATACACGTAACGGTGAATACTTCATTATCGGCAAGAGTCTTACATCGGCGAGAGATCAGATCCATCGGACGCCGGAAACGTACAGTTATGAAGGCCGAAAAGTCGATTTCCCGTACCTGGTAACCGTGTTCCGGTCGCCCGAGTCTCCTGGTGCTGAGATGGTCGGAACCCAGAAAGCTGAGATTCTCATCTCGTATGGCATTCCAATCGCGTCCGAGAGCGCCGACGTAACTACCGACGTCGCGACACCCCGTAAGATCACTCGGAATGAGCTTTCCCAGTTGTATATCAAGTTTGGCTCATTCCTGATCGATTCTAATTATCAGGTTGCGGATGAGTGGACTCAAACGATTTATGGCTTGTCCGAATCTGGTATTCAAAATACGTCCGGCGGCAGGCTTTGGGCATCCGTACAAAAGCTCTCCGCATTGCCGGGAGAGTATGATCTTTCAGTTGAGTTTGAAACGCTCTCAAGAACAATCATTGGTGCCACGCCGAGTCGAGTGAGCATTGCGCCATTTACGTCGGATTCTCTCTCTCTAAGCGATCTCTTGCTTGCATACTCTATCGAAGAACTCGGAATCGACGAAACTTCAGCGCCAAATCTAATTGAGCGAAATGGCCTTTCGATAGAACCGTCTCCGTGGGCAGTATTTTCACCGAGACAACCTGTCTACGTTTATTTTGAGATGTACACTCTCGGATTGAATGCCGGTGATGTATCGCAGGTTGAGATTGAAGTCGCGCTGATACCTCGGGAAGACACGGGGGGAGTTGCGGCGTTCTTTCAAAGGGTTCTGGGTGGCGAGGACCCGGCGGGTGTGGCTGTGAGAAGTACCTATACGGGAAGCAACCGAAATGATTTCCAATATGTGATCCTGGACGCCTCCGAACAATCCGAGGGTGAGTACGAGTTGATTGTGAGAGTACGCGATCTCAATACCGGGACTCTTAGAGCATCGCACAGAATACTAATCCTGGAAGAACCGGAGTAGGCTCGTGACCCCAAAAATCAGAATCGTCCTTCTTCTCGCAGCCTGTGTCACCATCGTAAGCTGTGACTCAGCTACCGAGCCACCTGTAAGGCGATATTCTCAGGATGAGATCAGCTACTTTGTGGACATCGCACTCGGCACTGAGTTTGGGGGAGCCACGCGTCGGATCAGAAAATGGCAATCGCATATCAGGATCAAGGCGGTGGGCTCTGCCACGGCCGAGGATGATCGTACGCTGGAGCAATTGACGGCAGAATTGGAGGCACTCACCGGCATTTCATTCTCGTTCGTAGAAGATGACGGAAACGTAGAATTGTATATCGTACCTGTGTCGGAATTCGATACCTACGAACCCAATTACGTCCCAGGTAATCTGGGTTTCGTCTGGGTATTCTGGAACGGATCGAGCTGGATCTATAAAGCACGCATCCTGGTCACGACGGAAGGCGTGACACAACAGGAACGATCACATCTTCTCCGCGAGGAACTCACGCAAAGCCTCGGATTATTGAACGATTCCAATAGATATCCTGAGAGCATATTCTATCAGGGTTGGACGGATGTCGTACGATTTACAGATCTGGATAAGATGGTGATCCAGATGCTTTACCATCCGGACGTTCGCCCCGAAATGACGGAAGAACAGGTTGTCGCGGTCCTGGAGAATCTGGAGGTGGACTGACGAAATAAGGACACGCGCCGGCCGATCTGCGTTTGGGCTTGTGAAATACACTCCCTGTGGGCTACTATGATATCTCTGTCCCTTCGTCGAAGACCATCCATTTCATGGAGGATCTGACATGAAAAGATCGCCGGCTTTTCTTCTCGTTCTCCTCTTCTTTTCAACACAGCAAGTAACGGCGCAAGACCCAAATGACATTCCGCCTGACTCTGTGATGGAGGCCCGTATGAAAGCGGCCTGGGGCGACATGCGGGCATTTTACAAAACCGGATCTGAAATCCCGGATAGCCAGGCCGTCAATCCGCAATGGGCGTTTGCCGAGGAATTCTTGTCGTATTTCAGGACCCATCCGGACAGTCCGACAGGGAAGAAAGCAGCCGAGAATGCATTCATGATGTGGGGAAATCTGGAGTCCGCCGACGAGGTCACTGAGGCAATTCAGCACGTGCCGGATCGTTCGGATGTCTGGGGCAGAATCCTTACAGGGATTTCCAACGCCTACGCACGGAGTGACCGTTACGACGAATATGAGACGCTCGTTCATGATCTCGAAAATCGTCTCACCCATCCCGCAAGCCGGTCAGCTCTTTTTCGGTCGCTTGGAGCATTTGCCAGGAGAGACAGCTCTTTCGGAAAAGCAGTCGAGTACTATTCGGCCGTCGTCGAGCTGGATGCCAATGCCTTCGACGTGCAGCGAGCTGTGAACGTTCTCTACGAACTGGAATCACTGAACGTCGGCCAACCGGCGCCGGATTTTACCGTCGAGACACTGGATGGAGAATCTCTCACGCTATCAGACCTTAGAGGGAAGGTCGTACTGATGGAGTTCTGGGCCACGAGCTGTGGTCCATGCCTGCCTCTCATTCCGTATCTGAAAACGCTATATGAAGAGCTGCCAGCCTCGGAATTCTTCATGATTGGAATCACAGAAGACAAGGATCTGGATGTCGTGAACCGTTTTCTCGATGAGAATGACATGCGATGGCCGCAGGTACAGCAGCTCGTGACCTGGGATGAGGGCGTCGCCGTACTCGATGAAGTACTGCGTTTGTACAATGTGTTCGGAATTCCCCGATCCTTTCTAATCGACAGAGATGGAATGATCGCCTCTAAAGACCTTCGGGATGAAGAGCTCGAAAAGGCAACGCGTGATCTTGTTGCTTCTTATTCGAACTAGACGGGTCATATATCAGGCGAAGTGAACGGCGTGGCTGCTGTGCGATGTCATTTCAGAATGGTGCCAAATGTGCGATACTATTCTGCGGCTAGCCAACCGTTGAAATGCACGACATCACTACCCATACCGCTCCGGATCCTGAATTTCATTTCGTAGCAGACAACCATCTCGCTCGGCTTCACTACTGGCTTTCTAAGTCGATCCCGACCAGTTTTCTGTTTCTCGTCTCTTTCTTCGGTCCGTTCTCGTTTCTGATGAACCTCGTCTGGTACGGGGCCATGCTTTTTACGCCATACATGCTGTGGAAACTGTTTCTCATCAGGCGTTGGGGTTGGATTGCGACATTCTTACTCCTGGTCATCGGACCCGCAATCCTGGCCAGAGCCGTAGACGGTTCCGTATCTCGGTTTATTCTTTCCTACTTACCGCTGGCACTTTTCTATGGATACACGTGGATACTGAAGCTGGCAACCGCCGATTGGATGGAGAAACAGAAAGGCGAAGCCATGCTGCGTTATTACGATTCGAAGGCCAGTTCTTCGCAAACGTCTACAGCATTGTAAGACCGACAGAATGACTGCGTCGCGGAAAAGTTATGGCCTTGATCTTTCCACGCCTGATTCGTACCTACGCGTAATCGTGAATCCGCTAAAACAAGTCTGACGAAAAGCTACCACCTCTTTTTTCCATTTTCTGAACGCGAATTCTGGACGCAGATGAACGCGGAGGTGCGCACATGTCACGATCACTCCTTCCTTTCCTGTTCTGTTTCGTCGCATTCACCGGCGCCGTCCGGGCTCAATCCATGAGTCAAAAGCTGGGCGTAGAGGTCACGGCTGTACTTTCTGTAACTGACGGAACTCACGACCTCGAAAGAGCCATTCTATCCGATTTTCGGGACGAACTGAAGGCTCGAAATATTCCTGAAACAGGCGAGTATCAGATGAGACTGGTAATCGATGCCAGAGAAGTTGAAATCGGTGGGAAGAAGCGCATCGTACTCTCCATAACCGAGATGGACGCCCTTCCCGAAGAAGTGATTGCGCTGGGCGCAAAAGAAGAACTCTTTTATTTGGGGAAGATGAAGCCTTCCTCACGGCCGGAGGAAGGAAAATTCATCCGGGATTTTGTCAGTCGTGATTGGCTGGAGCAATTTCACAGTCTGCGCGATCAGTCGCTATTCGTGATCGCTCCCGAGGAAATCAGCCGCGCGATTGAGGAGTACGTCGATTCGCTGTTGGTGAGATAGCTATTTCGTGAGGTATTATTTTGTAGGGAACCCCGGTCTGTCAGATGCACATGAAACGGACCCTGATACTTACGATCTTTCTCTGCTGCTTCTCGCAACAGGTTTTCTCCCAGATGACGACCGAAATCTGGACCGACAAACAGCACTATGATTTCGGGGAGACGATCGAGCTTTCTCTGAAAGTCACCAATTCCGGGATCGAAGAGGTCAAGCTGATTTCAGCCTGCAACACAGCCTGGTTTCAGTTTGACGACTTCACTCCTCCGTTTGGGCCGTGCGTACTGTATACGCACCATTTCTCATTTCCTCCCGGTTCCTGGCGGACGTGGACTTTTCCAATCAGGCCCAATGAATACGGGCTGCCAGAGTTCTCCGGGGAGCATATGCTCATCGGAAAGTTCTCTCACCTGTCCGACACGACCTACGTCCAGGCTCCGCGTTATCTCGGTGGGCGTCTCTCGATTGGCATCGTCAATGGTTCAGATCCGGCTGTCGTGGACACTATTCGTCAGGATTTGAATGCATCGGTGATACGGAGCTCTCAGGGATTAAGTTGGTGGTATGAAATCTGGGAAATATTCGGACTCACCGTTAACGAAGCAATTGACAGATACGATGGGCATCCTGATATCCGCTATATGGAGCCCGATCGAATTCTTCACGACGTCACCTCGGTGGCCATTGAAGATGAGCCACGCCCACGCACGGCCGAAATCTTTCCACCGTATCCCAATCCGTTCCGCACGAGTTCAAAGCTCAGCATTCGGGTATCTACGACCCAGAAAGTCCGTGTGGAAGTGATCGATCTTCTGGGACGACGGAAGTCGATCTTGTTTGACGGGCTCGTGTTTCCAGGCGATACGAAGCAGGTGGTTCTCAGAGCGGACGAATATCTCAGTGGACGATATATCTACCGCATCCGCGGAGAGACTTTCTCCGAGTCCGGTATGATTGTCGTTTTGCGCTAACATGACCCGCCAGCAAAAATACCACACTTTGTTCCTGTTCGTCGCCGCCGGATGGCTGGCTCCCCTCACCACGGGTGCGCAACCCATCGCTGGACTACTGGTTACCGGTTCCGATCCTGCAAACGGCGCAGTGACGGTACCCACCCAGTCCCAGGTAACGTTCACGTTCTCGGCTCCCATCGATGGTTCTGCCGTGTACTCGAGTGGTCTACCGATCAACCTGCTGGATCCGAATGGCGACATCGCTGCGCGTATCAGTAGTTACACGCTCTCGCCCGACGAGCGGAGCCTCACGTTGAACATCACAAATCCCGCAGACGCAGACGTCGCGCTGGTGGTTACGGCAGCCAGGAGCGCGGACGGTGATGATCTCTGTAACCCATACGCGCTCAACTATTCCACACGCCATGATGCCGGTGCTTTCAGCGTTAGCGGTTGGGCGTATTGGGCTCTCACAAAAACCGGGGTTTATGACTGTTCGCCTGGAGATCCGGTCGTAGTTGCAACGTTATTCGACACCCTCCCGGAACAGGGCGGTACGATTCAATATGCAGGGATTTCGCAGGATCATTATTATCTGATCGGACGGGTACGACCGGGTACATACTGGCCTTATTATTTTTTTGACATGAATGGAGACGGTGACATCGTCCCTACCATTACGTCGATAAATCACCCATACAATGAGGTTGTTTTCTACGATACCGACTTCGACCAGGTTGTCGAATCGATTACCGTTACTTCAGATGATCTGACCGACATAAGTCCTTTTCTTTACTACCCGCAAGCCTCAGAGAAATATCTCCTTCCGAAGACCATAATATTGGATGCCGTCTTCCCCAATCCTTTCTCCGAGACATTGACATCTCGATTTAGCCTCAATGTACCCGGCCCCGTCGAAATGACCATCTTCGACGCGATCGGTCGCCGGCAGTATTCGATACAACTCGGAGTGCTGCCCGTCGGAAACCATACGTTGCGACTGGAAACGCCAATTCTCCCGGGCGGACAGTATTATGTTGAATTGCGTTCGATGTCTACGCGTCATGTGCAATCCGTCGTTCATATCCGTCGCTGATGGCCAAAGAAATTCTCATCTCCTTTGACGAATCTG
>CAZGOS010000001.1:6721-43811 GCA_964527795.1 uncultured Rhodothermales bacterium
GTGCACGGCGTGCTTCACCTGGCCGGATACGACGACGATACGCCGGAAAAGAAGCAGATCATGCACGATCTGGAATCGAAGGTTCTGTCAGCCGAACTGTAGCGAACTTCAGTAATCAAACCGGCACGGCCACAGCGTCAGGCCATCTTACGAAGCTTCGAAACCACCTTCGAGACATAATTCGGCGTCAGTAAAATATAGAAGTGCAGATTGTTGATGCCGGCTCCGAGTAGCTCTTCGCACTGCGCAACCGCCCACTTTGCACCGATTTCCTGAACATCTTCGTCTTTCGCCTCCTCGACTTCTGCGGCCAGCTCTTCCGGAATCTGGATGTGAAACCGGCTGGGTAGCGAGGTCAACTGCTTCTTGCTGGTCAAGATCTTCAGGGCCGGGATAATCGGAACGGCGATGCCTGCTTCCCGGCAAAGTTCAACGAAATTGAAGAAGTGCGCGTTGTCGAAAAACATCTGGGTCGTCACGTAATGCGCACCGGCGTCGACTTTCTGTTTCAGGTACTGGATGTCGCGTTTCAGGTTGGGCGCTTCGAAGTGCTTCTCCGGATACCCGGCCACGCCAATGCAGAAATCTGCCGACGCCGAGTCCATAAGTTCCTCCAGGTACTGACCTTCATTCATGTCCACGATCTGTCGAACCAGATCGACGGCATATTCATTCACGCTTCGATTCCCGTGCAACGGCTTTCGGAAACCGCTGTCGTCACCCCTCAGGGCCATCACGTTCTGTAGACCCAGATAGTTGAGTTCGATGAGCGCATCTTCGCTCTCTTCGCGTGTAAACCCCTGGCAGAGCAAATGTGGAACGGTTTCGATTCCGAAGCGCCCCTTGATCGCTGCACACATTCCCAGAGTACCGGGACGTTTTCTCTTTATATGGCGGCGCCACGTCCCGTCCGGAAGCTCTTCGTAATACACCTGGGCCGAGTGAGAGGTGACGTCGATATACGGTGGTTCGAACTCGACGAGCTCCTCGACGGTCTCCATAATTTCCTGTATGGATCCGCCCCGTTTGGGAGGGATGATCTCATACGAAATCTGTGGAGACGTCGCCTTATCGAGTAGTTCGGTAATTGTCATGCCATCTCGTACATTCAGCCCGTTCGCAATGGATGTCGGCCAACTGGGGCCCTCCGTTGTCAACTTCAGAAACAACGTCAGAAACAAGTTCGGAAACCGCGCTCGGAAGACAGGTTCGGAAGATAATCTATCACCCAGACTATTTACCCATCGATGTTAGGGATTGTTTTTTCCACGACGGCCGAGGCCGAACCGTTTCTTCAGAAATATGAACGGGGCAGATTTGACGGTCTTTCTGAGGGCGAGTCCCAGCACGATGACCGTTACCTGGTAGCGATCGTCGGTTCCGGCAAAATCAAAGCCACACTTAGAACGGAACGCCTGCTTCGCGAACACAGACTCAGTCGAATCCTGCACGCAGGAACGTGCACCTCGCTCATTGACGACCTGTCGGTGGGCACCATCGTGGCAGCTTCGCAGGTCTTCGAAGGTGATCGCATCGAGCTCGCCGCACCCACCTATCCTCGTATGCCGCTGACGGTTCCGTTCGAAGACGTACAACAAGGCACGCTGGTCACACAGGACCACACTGTTCAGGGGGCTACCGAGCTGAGTTACTGGCAGCGCATCGCCGATATGAGCGACATGGCCGGGTATGCGGTCGCTTATGTGGCTGCCACGCACGGCATACCGTGCCATATAGTAAAAGTCGTTTCGGGACACATGGGCGTGGAAGACAAAAACCTGCGGAAAACCCTCTCGACGTCCTACGCACAGCTCGCGTCATTCCTTAACGAACGGATCGATACCGTTCAAACCGTCGAATAGATACCAACTCCCCGATCTGATCACCTGTTCAAGATTTACGACTGACGCCGAAAAAAGCCCCGACTTGCGATCGAGGGGAGTATGTCAGTTATCACTCGACGGTAGCGGCGGTGGTCCCGGGTCTCTCGCACGCAGAGCTTCGTTTTCGATCTCTTCCTCCATAATTGTGCCTTCAACCGTATTCGGCAGATCACCCCGAAAAGCGGTATCGAAAAGCGTAAAGACGAGAAACAAGACGACAAAAACGGCGCCAACGCCTAATACGACGCCATTCACACGATTGTCGTGTCTCAGGGCCATAAAGATGAGCACAACAAAAGATGCTTTGACCAGCGCGATAAACAGGGCCAGTGGCACATTGTAAGCGCCCAGGTCCATTTGCGACGAAACTACTGTCGTGATCGTCAGGAGAACAAGTACCACGAACACCTGAATAAGTGTTTTCCTGGGTGTTATATGGTGCAGAGCGTGTGCCATGAAGACCTGATTCTATTTGGATCGAGTATTAACCAGCGTTGAGATTGATGGACTAAATCAGATAAAGCAGCGGGAACAGGAAGATCCAGATGATATCGACCAGATGCCAGTACAGGCCTGTGATCTCGACCGGAGTATAGTATTCGCTCGTGAAGTGGCCCTTCGCCGCCCGAACGGCAATCCAGGCGAACAGGCCCATACCGATCAGAACGTGCAAGCCGTGGATTCCCGTCATCACGAAATAAATGCTGAAAAACTGCCTGGCGAACGGAATGTTGTAGTCCGCATAGTCATGGCCTGCTGCCACTCCTTGCGGATCGAAATACCTTCCCGGAAATACGCCGTGCGCAAATTTCCCCGTGTACTCGAAATATTTGACAATCATGAAGACGGCGGCAAAGCAGATCGTCAACACCAGATTGATCACAAGAGCACGTTTGTTGTCGGTTTGCGCATAGTGCACGCCCATGGCAACCGTAAACGACGATGCCAGGAGCACGATCGTGTTCAGCCCTCCCAGTTTCCAGTCCAGAAGCTCCGAGGAATGTGCGAATACCTCCGGGTACCAGACGCGAAAGACGGTATAGGCCACAAACATTCCGCCGAAGAGCAGAATCTCCGATACCAGAAACAGCCACATCCCCATTTTCGAAGCATCGAATTGCTGATCCGCCGACACGAAATGGTGGCGCAGATGGGCTGGACGTTCGGCCTTTGCAGCGGTCGTATTTGCCATTGTTTCTACTACTTTCCGATCAGAATCGAACGGGGTCTTTTCAGTTAAGCTTTTGTGGCGCTTCCTTCTTCAATCTCAGGATTCTCACTGGCGGCAAGGCCGTCGCCGGACGGCGCCTTCGCAAACAGCTCTTTTGCCAGATGGAAATCGTACGCGCCACGCGTGACGATCGGCGTGCGTTCAAAATTGTGTGGATCCGGCAAGGGATTCGTATGCGTCCACTCGAGTGTGAGCGCCCCCCATGGATTCGCCGAGGCTTTCTTCCCTTTGAAAAGCGAGTAGAGAAGATAGCCTGCGACCAGGAACAGTCCGGCTGCCATGATCCAGGATCCGTATGTCGAGAGTACGTTCAGGCTTTCGAACTCGGGCGGATAGTCGAAATAGCGTCGCGGCATGCCCTTGATCCCGGTCAGGAACTGGGGGATGAACGTCACATTGAAGCCGACGAAAATAAGGCCGGCGGCAATGCGCCCGAGCGTTTCGTTGAACAGCTTTCCGGTGATCTTCGGCCACCAGTAATGCAGCCCTCCGATCGCGGCGATCACGCTGCCGCCCACCATCACGTAGTGAAAGTGCGCGACGACGAAATACGTGTCGTGCAGATGCACATTGAGCGCCAGCACACCGAGCGTGATGCCCGTAAAACCGCCGATGCTGAACAGGAACAGAAACATCAGCGCGTACAGCATAGGCGTTCGAAGCTGGATCGATCCTTTGTGCATCGTTACGATCCAGTTCACGACCTTCACCCCGGTTGGAATACCGATCAGAAAGGTGAGCAATGAAAACACCGTGGATGCCAGCGCCGATTGACCTGACACGAACATGTGGTGTCCCCAGACGAGCGCACCCAGAAACGCGATGGCGACCGATGACAGGGCCACAAATCGGTAACCGAAAATGCGATGCCGGGAAAACGTAGCGATCAGTTCCGAGATGATACCGAACGCCGGCAGGATCATCACGTACACGGCGGGGTGCGAATAGAACCAGAAGAAATGCTGGAAAAGCACAGGATCCCCTCCAAGGGCAGGATCAAAGATCCCTATTCCGAGCAACCTCTCCAGGAAAAGCAGAAGCACGGTGATGCCGATTACGGGCGTGGCAAGCACCTGTACAATGGCTGTGGCATAAAGCGCCCAGATGAAAAGTGGAAGCCGGTTCCACGTAAGCCCGGGCGCACGCATCTTGTGAACCGTGACGATGAAATTCACTCCCGTCAGAATGGAGGAAAATCCCATGACGAACACGCCCATCGTCACAAACAGAATACCGTCTCCAACGCTAACCGAATACGGCGTATAGAATGTCCAGCCGCCGTCAATACGTCCGACAAGAAGTGCACTCAGCGCGATAATCGCCCCGGCCACGTAGAGATAAAAACTGAGTAGATTAAGGCGCGGAAATGCCACATCCTTCGCACCCACCTGCATGGGAAGCACGAAGTTACCCAGAATCGCCGGAACCGCGGGAATGATGAACGCGAAAATCATCAATACCGCATGGATCGTGAACATCTGGTTGTAGGCATCGGGACCCATTATATCCTGTCCCGGAGCCATCTGCTCGATACGGAGGAGCATCGCCAGAATGCCGCCCCCAAGAAACGCGAGTGACACGACGATCAGGTACATGATCCCGATACGCTTGTGGTCAAGCGTCAGGAGCCACGACTTGATCGATCTGTCGTGGTTCAGGTAATTCACCGCGCTGTTTCCGCTCATCCCTACGGCTGCTTCTTCACTCATCAATTCGTTGTCCTTTCAATAGATAGTGCGGTTTCCGACTGTGATAACCGTCGCTACTCGAGCGACTTGATGTATGCAACAAGACCGTCAATCTGCCTCGCCGTCAACGACCCGAAAGTGGCCGGCATCGCGGGTGGGAAGCTCTGGACAACTTGTATGCCCGGGTTCACGATTGACTCGAGCAGATAATTATCGTCTGCCTCGGCGCTCGTACCGTCATCAAACGTACGCATCGTTCCAAAAACTCCGTTGAGTGCCGGTCCGACACCTCTCGTACCGGTGATGGAGTGACACGCGTTACAGCTGAACTGCGTAAAGAGCTTCTCTCCCAGTTCAACAGGCGGAAGGTCCTGATTCTGCTCTTCAAGCCACGCATCGAATTCTGATTGCGAAACGGCAACTACCCGCCCCAACATCGCCGAGTGTTGCATTCCGCAGTATTCCGTGCAATAAATTCTGTATTCTCCGGTCGCCGTCGCTTCGAACCAGACCGATGTATACCTGTTGGGTAGAACGTCCTGTTTGACCCGGAATTCCGGCACAAAGAAGCTGTGCAAGACGTCGTCGCTGCTCATATTCAGTTTCACGGGCGTATTAACGGGCACGTACAGGTCTTCCGTCGAAATCACGCCGTTCGCGTATTCAAACTCCCAGAACCACTGCTTTCCACGAACAGTAATCTGGTAAGAATCCGGCGGCGCGGTGCTCAGTGTGATGAATAACCGGAAACCCCACGTAAACAGAATGAGGACCAGAATCGTCGGCAAAACGATCGAAGTGATCTCCAACCATTTGCTCTCCGAATCCGGAACGGGTACATAATCATCGCTGCGTCGACGGTACCGAATCACGAAATAGATCATCGAGGCGACGACTGCAACCAATAGGATCGCGCTCGCCACGAGCACGAAATTGAACAGTGCGTCAATCTCACCGGCGAAGCTCGATGATGCTTCTGGAAGCCAAATTGATCCGTTCTCGCCCATTTAAAAAGTAGCGTTCGATTAATTGTTACGGAGCGATCGACTCCCGGGTGGTTCGTTTCTTCGCAAGCTGTTGACGCTCGCGACGCCAGAAAATCAGAAGCCCTAGACCGACAACTACCAGGGTCAGGAAACCTCCGATCTTCATGAGATTTATGGCATTCAGCACGTAGGAATTCGCTCCGGCATCATAACGATAACAGTAAAGCAGAATTCGATCCACCGACGTACCGACGCGGCCCTCGGAAGCTTCAACGATTGCCTTCCGAAGATCCGACGGGGGATAATTCATTCCATGAATATATCGGGTGATGTTTGCTTTTCCGTCCAGGAAAATCAGCGCCGCAGGATGGGCAAAATCTTTCGTGGACTCGATCCACTTGAAGCCGAATCCCGCGGCATCCGTAAGGGCGGAGATGTTCTCCTCAGATCCCGTCAGAAAATGCCATCCCGAATCCGCCTCCGGACGCTCCAGTATTTTCAGGAAGCGCGTTTTCTGCCGACTGGCAAGCTCTGGTGTCTCTTTCGCTGAAAAACTGATGGTCAGCACGTCGAATTCACCGCCCGGAGTCCAATCCAGATCTTTCAACGATTTCGTAAAGCTCTCCAGCAGGATGCTGCAGAGCATCGGGCAGTTGTGATAGACGAAGTTTAGAATGACGGGCTTCTCCCCGTCGAAATACTCCGCAAGTTGCACCTCTTGACCGTCTTCGTTAACAAAGGTGAGATCCGTCGGAACGGACTCGCCGAGTTTCTCAACGATTCCGACATCGTCAAATACGGAAGGCAGACCGTCGTCAATTACCTGGGCAGACGGATAGATAGCGACGACCGTCCAGGCAGAAAGAACGGCAAGAAGTAGTATGTTGCGTTTCGTTTTCAGCGATCCGTCCTTGTTAATTCCCTCCTCCCTGCTGCCTCTGCGCCTCTTCTACCACAAGTTCCATTGCGCGATCGATTGGAATTCTGTAGATACCGGCATCCCGATCTATCGGAGCATAGCTGGATAAGATCTCGTCCGCTCGCGCCCGCGTTTCCTGGAGCGTTGGATAGCCCGTAATCGTCGTCGATTCGATAATCGCATCATGAAAAACGAGACCCGTGATCTCGACTACCACAAACATGGCCGCGATAATGAATGCGAGACCGCCGACGACGATGATGCCGATCGCACCGGCGTTGAGCCCTTCCGGCTCCACTTCGGCGTCGTTCTCGCCGCTCGGACCCCGATCGGATGTGATCAAATCATCACTCATGATTCATCCATACGTTTTAGCTGTTGACAAATGCCAGCGATCTGGCAAGCTCCGGATCATTTTCCGGCACAAGGCTGTGACGACTCAGTCGATACATAACGACTCCAAAGACGAGTCCGAACAGGCCGACTGCGGTTGACAGATCCAAAAGGTTTAATTCAGGACGCTCATGTAAAACCGGCATGACAATCCAGAAGAAATCGAACCAGTGCATGATCAGCATCCAGACGCACATGACTGCGAGCACAGGCAGAGTGCGCTTTGCCGGTCGAGATATCAGCACCACGAACGGAATGACGAAATGCGCCACCAGCAGAACGGCGCTATATACTTCCCATCCGTGCTCCAGGCGATGCCTGTAAAAAACGGTTTCTTCCGGCACGTTGCCGTACCAGATGAGCATGTACTGACTGAAAGCGATATACGCCCAGAACACAACGAAGCCGAATAAGAACTTGCCCAGGTCCTGGTAGTGCTCGGTCGTAACCGACCCGGTCAGCATACCCGCTTTCTGCAGGATCATCGCGACGAGAGTCGTGAAGGCCATGATGGCCATGAACGAGCCCGAGAAAAAATAAACCCCGAAGATCGTCGAAAACCAATGTGGCTCGAGTGACATCAGGAGATCAAAACTACCGAATGACGTTGTAATCGCTAACACAGGCAGACCCCAGGCGCTCACGCGACGCTGAAGCGCCGGAATAGCAGGATCCGCATCGACATCCTGTCTGATGCTCAGGGTGTAGAGTCGATACGACATGTAAATCCAGACCAGAAAATAAAATGCGATGCGACCCAGGAAGAACGGCACGTTCAAATAGGCGGCCTTACCGGCAAGCACTTCGTCGTACGAAGGGCTCCCTGGATCAAAGAGCTCATGGTGCGTCCAGTGGTACAGGTCCTGCAGACCGAAGAGTAGCGGAATCCCAAGAATGACAAGGAGCGGGAACGACCACAGGAGCGCCTCCGGGATGCGTCGAACCACTACACTCCAGCTAGCTCTTGTCAGGTGCTGGATCTGTACGAAAAACATTCCACCGAGGGCCAGGGAAACGCAGAAAACCCATGCGATGAGGTATGAGAAGTAGAACTGTTCGGCATCGATCACCCAGCCGATCGCGCTGATCACGAGGGCTCCGATTCCGAGTCCGATCGGCAATAACCACGCCGCTTGTGTCCGGTTGAATCGATACGACGCATCAGCACGATCAGCTGTCGACCTGACTGGATCCAACAGCCAGGCGATAGGATTGCTTTGCCTGATCGATTTCGACATTCTATTCGTTACCCGTTTTTCTTCTTGTTTATCGTCTCGGTTATCGCTCGATTACCGGCACATCCTCCGTGCGCGCGTACTGACTACGCTGGAGCGCCCGCACGTAGGCCACGATGGCCCAGCGGTCTTCGACCGGAATTTGCTGGGCGTAGGATGGCATCGTGCGTACACCGCCGGCAATCACGTCGTAGAGGTATCCATCCGACTGCTCCCTCATTGCATCCGTGTGATACGTGGGTGCGGGAACGAAGCCGTAATTGCCGGTCATGATGATGCCATTGCCGTCACCGACGCTGCCGTGGCAGACAGCACAGAACACCTCGTAACGATCCCGGCCACGAGCCATGAATTCCGTGGTGATCGGTAGTGGATTCCGCGTCACGAAATCGCCGTTTTCCAGTTTGCCTTCGAATAGTGCGCTGTCTTCATTCAGGCGTCCACGCGGGATCGTACCCTCAACGGGTGCCCGCATGGCCCGTGCATCGGCGAAGAACACATTGCGCTCCTGCGCCTCGAATTTCTCCTGGAAGTCCATGTTCGGAGAAACCTGGATGGGCGGTTTGCTGGACGACGAACCCCTGCATCCACCCAGCGCCAGACCGAGTAAGAGGGCTCCAAGGGGAGCCGCAAATAGTTTATTTGACGACACTACCGGCATATGCCGCTTCCTATTCTGCATTTCCATAATCGTGCACCTCTTCGACGCTCAGGGCCCCCAACTTCATGAGAAAAGCGGCCGTTTCATCGGGGTCATACTTGCCGTCACTCGCAGCAATGAGGAGAAAGAAGGCGTCGTCCGTGACGCGCCGAAACGCCTCCGAATAGAAGAGCGGATTGTACGGTCTTGGTAGTCCATTCATAGCGAACATGCCCACTACCGTCGCAATCGCAGCAAACAACACAGTCAATTCGAACAGAATTGGCACGGAGGGTTCGATGGCGAAAAAGGGTTTGCCGCTGATGTTGATGGGGTAGTCCACCTCGCCGGTCCACCACTGGAGCCACCACGCCAGGGCGAAGCCAAAAATTCCACCGACCAACGTGAGATAACCGACTTTCGAATTGCCCATGCCCATGACTTTATCCATTCCGTGAATCAGGAACGGGCTGAACGTATCGTATTTCCTGTACCCTTCTTCGCGGACATCGTGCGCCGCGTGATACAGAGCACCAGGATCCGGGAACTCTGCCAGGAGCCCATACAACTGATCTTCCCGGGCATCGTAAATGCCCATCGTTGCTTTTATCTCTGTTTTCAGTTGTTTCAGCATCGTTCTTTCAAAAACGCGATGTCGATCACACGCGGCAATAAAAAATGATCTTTGTCAGCCTGTTGCATCCTCTCGAGCACTGGGTTCGACAACGACTTTGTGTTCGGTCATCTGCCCGTCTCCTGGAACATCATAAAAATGCGGATCCGACTGCGGCAGGATGGCCTTGACTTCTGCAACGGCCACCATCGGGAAAAATCTCAGGAAGAGCAGGAAGAGCGTAAAGAACAGGCCAAATGAGCCAACCAGCGTCAGAATATCCACGATCGTCGGCGTGAAATAGTCCCAGGCACTGGGCAGGTAGTCCCTGTGCAACGACGTGACAACGATGACAAATCGCTCGAACCACATTCCGATATTCACAAGGATCGAAATTGCGAACATGAACGGAATGCTTCGACGCAGTCGTTTGAACCAGAAAAATTGTGGAAACAGCAGATTACACGACATCATGATCCAGTACGCCCAGGCGTATGGGCCAAAAGCTCTGTTGGAGAAGGCGTACTGTTCGTATGGAACGCCGGAATACCAGGCGATGAAAAACTCGGTGACATAGGCGAAACCAACCATGCTGCCCGTCAGCAGTATGATCAGACTCATCTTCTCCAGATGACCGACCGTAATGATATTCTGCATACCGAACACCTTGCGCGCGACGATCATAAGAGTCATCACCATCGCGAACCCGGAGAAGATGGCCCCGGCGACGAAGTAGGGTGGCAGAATGGTCGTATGCCAGCCCGGCACAATCGATACGGCGAAGTCAAATGAAACGACCGAGTGCACTGAAAGGACCAGCGGTGTGGCGAGTGCGGCCAGCAGCAGGTACGATTTTTCGTAGTTCCTCCAGTGACGGTTGGCACCGGTCCACCCCATTGCCATCAAGCCAAACACTTTCTGACGCAGCTTCGTGCGCGCTCGGTCTCTGAGCGTGGCCAGATCCGGAACCAGTCCGACATACCAGAACATGAGGGAGACCGTGAAATACACGGAGACCGCGAATACGTCCCACAGAAGCGGGCTTTTGAACTGCGGCCACATGGCCATCTGGTTCGGATAAGGCAGCGACCAGAAAATAACCCAGACTCGGCCGACATGGATCGTCGGGAACATCAGTGCACAGATGACGGCGAAGAGGGTCATCGCCTCCGCCGACCGGTTGATCGCGGTACGCCACCGCTGCCTGAAGAGGAAGAGAATGGCCGAGATCAGCGTTCCGGCGTGACCGATACCCACCCAGAACACGAAGTTGACGATCGCATAACCCCAGCCGACCGGGTTATTGAGTCCCCAGACGCCGATGCCGTTCCAAAACAGGTAGGCGATCATGACCAGGAGAACTGTGAGCAATGCCCCGGCGATCGTAAACGCACCCCACCACGCTTTCGGAGTTTTCTTCTCCGTGTGGTAGGACACGAGCTCGGTAATGTCGTGGTAGGAGAGATCCCCCTGAACCAACGGCTCCTCGGCGTGAAAGTCCATTCCGTCGAGACTGAGTTGTTTTTCCGTGCTTACCGTCTTCACGGTTGTCGATCGTTTAGCTGACTGTTGTGTGGGTCATATGGCCGAATTCCGGTCCACTACGCTTCTGGGCCCAGCGCCGGACTGGGGTTGCGGATTCGAGCCAGATAACTCGTGCGCGGCTTCACATTGAGCTCTGCCAGCATCTCGTAACGGCGTCGACTTTTTTTCTTTTCGTTTACGGAACTGGCCGCATTGGCCAGATCTCCGAATGTAATGGCGCGAGCAGGACACGCCTGCTGGCAGGCCGTCTGAATTTCGTCAAGCTTCATCTCCCGCTTCTCGACACTCATCTTCTTGTTCACTTCGCGAATGCGCTGGATGCAGAACGAGCACTTCTCCATGACTCCTCGGGAGCGAACCGTCACGTTTGGATTGTGCGCCATCTGTACGGAAACCGGCAGGGTCTTGGTCCAATTGTAAAAGTTGAAACGGCGAACCTTGTACGGACAGTTGTTGGCACAGTAACGCGTTCCGATACAGCGGTTGTACACCATCTGATTGGTGCCATCCGGAGAATGCACCGTCGCCGCAACCGGGCAAACCTGCTCGCACGGAGCGTTCTCGCAATGCATGCAGGGCACAGGTTGCACGACCATTCTGGGATCGTCGTAGGATCCATCGTCGCCGGACACGAAGTAGCGATCCATGCGAATCCAGTGCATTTCACGACCGAGGCTGACTTCCTCTTTGCCGACAACCGGAACGATGTTCTCCGCCTGGCAGGCAACCGTGCACGCGTTGCAACCCGTGCAGGTGTTCAGGTCGATTACCATTCCCCATTGAAACTGGTTGTAGTCGTTGTCCTGGAACTCGGGAGTGGTTGTCGGATGGTTTTCTTCCCAGAGCGTGGGGTAATCTTCCCAGGCTTCAAGAATCGCCCCGGGTTCCATCTCCCTGACGAAATCGGGGTTTTCGGCGAACTCGTCTACCGTGGCCGCGCGATAGAGACCGCGTCGTTCTACTTCAAATCCTTCGACCGGAAGCGCTCCATGATCCTGCGTTGAAGCCACCAGGTATACTGAACCGGAGCGAAGAACGGTGGCGCGCTCGATGATCGAAAATGCCGTTGACGAACGAACGGGAGCCACATTTACGCCGACGCCGGTTGCCACGGCGCCGTGACCGTAGATGTCGGTGTAGTCGTCCAGGTCAAAAATATTCGTTCTGCGTTCGGGTCGCTCCGAGCGAATCGTTCGGCCATAACCCAGGTAAACGCCAATCGAGTTATCCGCCACGCCCGGCTGGATCCAAACGGGAAGATCAATGGATCGCGCGTCCGCCTTGATGGAAATCCGGTCCGTAAAGTAGCGACCTTTTTTCAGATTCATGCTCACGCCGAGCGCCTCTGCCGTCGCCGGGCTCATGACAGCGACATTATCCCAAACCACTTTGGTAGTGGGGTGTGGTAACTCTTGCAGCCACGCATTGTTGGCGAATGAACCGTCCAATATGGTTTCATCGAGTCGAACAACGACTTCGTACCCGGATCCACTCGCATTCGCGATCCGGCTTGGAAGCGCGCCGGTATTCAACCGGGGATTTACGGTCGCATACCCACTGTTCGGGAAGAATCCGTCGTGCAGAATGCGTCGCCATCCCTCTTCAAAATTTCCGGACACATTTCCGCTCACATTTCCGCTCACATTTCCGGACACATTTCCGGACACCAATGACCGCCACGTCGATCTGACAAGATCATACCCGGCCGTATCATTTCCTGTCGCCAGCGTACCGAGCACTTCCAGATCAGAACGTGCCGCTTCGTACAATGGTGCGATGAGCGGCTGACCGACCGATCGTGTACCGTCGTAGGATCTTCCGTCGCTCCAGGCCTCAAGGAAATGGGCCGACGGAATGTGCCATACCGATGCCAGCGCCGTCTCGTCGACGTGCATACCGACATGAATCGTCTCGGGCACGATTGCGACAGCCGACTCAAATCCCAGGTCACCCGGCGCGTCATACACGGGATTGCACCCGAGCATCACGAGCAAATCGATTTTCCCGGCGTTGATTTCGGAAACAAGGTTTCTGAGGTCCGAAATACGGGTCGTCGCATCAATTTCACCGGAATCGAAATACGTCAGCGCAGTGCCGACGGCGCCCAGCCTGTCATTGATTGCAGCAGCCAGCGCGTGCACATCTTCACTCTGATTTTCTCCCGGAATCACGATGCCCTGGGCGTGCTCCGCCTGCAAATCTGCAACGATGGCGCGAACGTAGGGGTGATCTGCAAACGCACTTCCACCGCTGACCGATATGCCCAGCGCATTTGCCAGTGCTACCGTAAATGCCGGAATATCAGATGAGCGCAATCGCAGGCGGTTATCGGCTGCCGCACCCGTGATCGAATACTGACTTTCGATCGCGTACAGACGATTCATCTCGGATCCGTTTTCTGCACCACCACTTCCCGGATTGCGACCGGCCGAATAGCCGCTCGTATTGGATACCATATCCCGGTTCGTGGCACCCAGAAAATCTGCATCCAGACCGACGATCGTCGTTGCGTTTGCCAGGTTGTATCGCGCCCGAAGCGGCCTCCCAAAAAGGGAACGAGTAGCACGCAGGGCCTGATCATCACCCTCCGCGGCATATTCGACCAAGCGATGCAAAGCGGTTCTGGAGCTGTTTTCGAAGATTGGCGAGCGTCGCTGACGAACTCGGGCCCGTGACTACGGCAACCCGAAGGCTGGACGGCAGATTCGAGGCAAACGATAAAAAAATATTCCAACTTTTCGCTGAACCGTTCCGCAGGACCTGTTGGGAACGATCTGGATCGTACAGATCCAGCAGCGTAGCCTGTTCGAAGATTCCCGTCGCACCAGTCCCGTCCGGATGATCCGGGTTGCCCTCGATTTTGGTCGGGCGCCCATCCGAACTTTCCACAAGAATACCTCTCACGGTGCCACGGAACGGCATCGAGGTGGCGTAATCGACCGGAACTCCTGGAACCAACTCCTCCGGTTTCTGCGCAAACGGAAGTATGTTTTGAACCGGTCGGCGGCACGCTGTCAAACCTGCCAGCGCCATCGACGCACCCATGATCTGCAGGAACTGACGACGAGACGCCCCTACCGGAGCTTTTTCAGCTCCGGGAAGAAACTCACTGTTGGCTATGCGCTGAAACTCAGGATCACCCGACAACTGGTTCGTGCTTCGCCAGTACATCGGTGGATTTTTTTCAACTGTCTGCTCAACCGTCTCCCCCATAACACGAATAACGGGGAGTTCAATCATGGTAGAGTGATTCGCATGATCCGCCGAGCCCTGAGCTTCCTGGACTTCCTGGCGCATGTCGGTGTTGGCTGACATCGCTTCTCAGTAGTGACAGGCTGAACAGTTTGTGGGGGGACGGATACTCTCTTCGCCGATACGCTGCAGATTTCTCTCCAGGTAGTCGGCCGGCGGCTCGTATCCCATCGTATTGATCTCTGAATTCGGTCTCAGGAATTCACCCGGAGCGCGATGGCATTCCAGACACCAACGCATGGAAAGGGGCTTTTCCTGTCTGACTTTCTCCATCTGATCCACGCGTCCGTGACAGGACTCACACCCGACGCCGCTGTTTATATGCACGGCATGACTGAACTGTGCATAATCGGGAAGCTGATGAACCCGCACCCATTCAATAGACTCTCCGGTTGCCCAACTTTCACGCACACCTACGAGCAGCAACGATTCCTTCTGAACCTGCGCATGGCAATTCATGCAGGTCTGGGTAGGAGGGATAATCGAATGGGATGCTGTTTCTACGCTGGTATGGCAGTACTGGCAGTTCAATCCGAGCTGACCGGAGTGCAGCCGATGGCTGTACGCTACAGGCTGATCCGGCGTATATCCGACATCGGTATACGACGGAACGAAGTAGTACCAGAGAAAAAGAATGGCAAAAACGCCTCCACCCAGGGAGGCGATGAGCGAAACTGTGGGCAAAAGATTCGCTCGCCTTGCAAAAATCTGCGGCATTCAGTCGCAAGCGTGGGGATTTACAAATCGGGTATAAACTTTCAAAATACCTAATATTTTTTCGCAAAGCGAGTCGGGGTTGATTGAATTTACTTCTAATAGAAACGAATTCCCTCGGGGAGTTAAAGAATAAAAAAACGGAATACGGACAAAATATTGCAGGTATCATGCTGCATCAGGAGAACCCGACACTTTTCAATTTCTCCGGAGTGGTTTGTCTGAAAAATCGGATCGTGAGCAGTATGGAAGCCGCTGCCAGACCAGAAACCAGACCCCACCAGAGACCGATTTCCTTCAGATCCAGAACAAACGCGAGACCATACGCGGCTGTAAGCCCTATCGGCCAGTAAGCGATAACCGCAAGCATCATGGGCGTACGCGTATCTTTGAGTCCGCGCAGCGCTCCCATGGCCGAGACCTGTACGCCATCGAATACCTGAAAGACAGCGGCGATCCCCAGAAGGGCCACGGCGATGTCGATCACCGGAGCGTTCGCCGCCGATCCGAGATCCAGGTACAACGAGATCACAGCCCTCGGCGCCGTCCAGAATAAAACGGCCGCCATCGACATAAAGGCTACCGACAGTCCGATACCGACCATGCCGGCCCGGACAACTCCGTCTCGATCACCCGCCCCGACAGCCTGACCGACACGCACCGACGAAGCCATGCCTATTCCAAGCGGTACCATGAACGTGAACGCTGCACACTGGATGGCGACCTGATGGGCGGCCAATTGTGCCGTTCCGATCCAGCCCATCATCATGACCGCGATCATAAACAGACTCATCTCGACGCCCATGGACGCGCCAATGGGCCAGCCGATACGAAACAGATCCTTGAAATAGCGGGGGTCCGGTCGACCCAGTTTCGAAAAAATTCGGTATTTCTCATATGATCGATTCCGGACCGAATAACCTACGAGGCAAAGAAACGTGCCCCAGAATACGATCGTGCTTGCCCATCCGGTACCGACCAGGCCCAATTCAGGAAATCCGAGCTTGCCAAACATGAGCACGTAGTTAGCGGCAATGTTCAGCCCTACACCCGTGAGTGCAATAACCGTAACCGGACGAGGATTGGATACGGCTTCGTTGAAACCCCTGAGTGCGGCAAACCCCAGAAAGGGGAAAATACCCCAGCTGATGGCACGGAGATAGGCAGCAGCGCGCTCGATGTTGGGTTCTGCCTGTCCCAATAAATGAAGTATGGGAGACGCGTTCCACACAAATAAAAAGGCCGGAACCGTGAGCGCGGCAGCCAGCCATTGCCCCTGCCGAACGCTTCTGCCGATCGGTTCGTCCTTGCCGGCGCCGAATGCCTGGGAGACCATTGGCCCGACTGCCATAACGACGCCCATACAGAATAGCGTTGCCGAGTAGAACAGCGTATTTCCGAGCGCCACTCCGGCAAGCGCCTCCGGACCAAGCCGACCCACCATCACGGTATCAACAAAGCCAAGCGATATGTGGGCCAGTTGCGTCACCACAACTGGAGCCGCCAGCGTCAACATGGCGTTGATTTCCTGTCGATATGTTCGACTCCGACGTTTCATCAGGGTGGCATACAATTAATTCCCGATTGCATAACGGGCAGGATCTGCGGATCGCACGGTCTATTCCAGGTTGTGTCCCCTGCGCCAGAGCTCGAACGAAAGAAACCAGTCCATCGCAGTGTGTAAATCTTCCCTGCCACTGAATAGACGATCCACCAGGTGATCAACCTTCTTCATGTCGTACGCGCCGAACGAACGAGTGGTCGTGGACCGAATGACATCGTATACATAGTCGCGATGCGCCATCCACAGAGCAGACTGTTGCCGTGCGTCACGACGGAATCCGGTGTAGAACGGGACAAGTGTTGCCGGTAGACCAAATGGATAAATCGAAGGCCCTTTCGATAATGGAATTCGAGCGGCAGCAGGGGCGTTCTTCCGGATCACGTCTTTGTAATAGGCACCACCTCTGCGTTTTGCGACCGGAATATCGAGAATTCGAGACACAAAACAATGCTGACCGAAAGGCATGAAATTGAAGCCGAAGTTGTCGATCCATGCCTGCGCATATCCGAAAAAATTCCTTCGTCGGAATCGCACACCCTCCCAGTCTTCCGGCCTGGAATGATCCGACGACTCGAGACCGCGGACAAAGGCCTCGACATTCGCACGGAAGCCTTCCTGCATGGCCCACAGTACGTCTTGTGTAAATACGTCGGCCCGGTGGAAAGACAATGCGCGGACGTAGTCGTCGATCCGAGGCTGCCGAATCGTTCGAATTCGGCGCAGCCACTCCACCTTCCGATAGAACTGCGTCCTGCCCACTTCTCCAAAGGCCCCATCCATCAGAATCGTATTCGTGTCCGAGTCGAAAATCTGCCGGTAGTTTGTCAGCTGAACGGCTGCCGAAAGCGGAGAAATACAGAAAGATTCGCGAGCGAACCTGTCCAGCAGGCCAGAGCTGATCAGGCTGCGGAGCGGTTGTGCTGGAATTCTTTCACACGGAATCACCAGGGTGTCGGCCAGGCGCCGGGCGATTTCGGCATCGCGGCTGTCGGCGGTTTCATATACGATCACGCCAAAATTATTGGCCCTGTAACGATGCGCAAGTGAAAGAAGCAGCCTGGAATCAACTCCCCCCGAGAGTGCGAGACGAATCGGTCCCTCGTAATTTTCCAGCAGTCCGGTCAATTCCGTGAATGCATCTTCCCCGCCGACGCCCCGTCTTCTTTCACCGCGACGGATTTCCGGTTCATCGGTTTCGCTGGTATGCACAATGTCATGCTCAATGTTATGCACAATGTCATGGAACCGCGACTGCAGGACCAGGTGTTTGTCCACGTGCAGATCGAGCCACCCACGGCCGGATAGTGGCGTAACTCCGTTTATGGAAAGGGTGTCGGACGGGGGGTTGTGCCCCAGCCAGTGCGAACCAAACTCCCTGAAATCGAGTGTCAGTCCGCCTATGAGATCACTGATACCCTCAAGTCTGCTCGAGAAAAGCACATAGTCGTTCTGCCGGTAGACAAACCAACTGCGAAGGCAGTTGACATCGGTAAAAAGCTGCAACCCATCGCCGGCAGAACGCACGGCAACGTACTGGCCAAGTAGTTGCCGGTGGAGCGTCTGGACGTTTTCATCGAGTAACCTCTCCTTCCCGGCCTTGCCAAGACGCGTAAATGCACGACCTTTTGCGAACATGGGAGAACCATCCACGGCCAGGAACACCGAGACCGATGTGGAGGGTGTGCGAACCGAAAAGCACGTGGGCGACGTGCGGGCAACCACCACGTACGAATCCGAGACGGCCACGAAATCCGTGTCCGTGCCGATAGAAAGCACTTTTTGCTTGATGTCCTGCCGTGATGAAGAGACAAGAGCGCCGACGATACTCACGGGATACCTTCGATTGATTCGAGGGGAAAGATAGATGGACAGCAAGATCTAAAGAACCCGTTTGGTGGGAAATCGCATGATCATGCGCGGAATCGTCGTTCATCTGGCACGATTCGGTGCGCATCGTATCTTTGAGTACACATGGAACAGAGGCAAGAAAAAAAACAAAGTGAGATATCGCTCGATCTGCTCGAGCATCAGGGAACCCCGGTTGATGTGAGCGTCGTGATCGTGAATTACAACGTGTGCGACTTTCTGGATCAGGCGCTTCTAAGTCTTAACCGCGCCGGCGAGGGAATTACAACCGAGATCTTTGTCGTCGACAATAATTCGGCGGATGGCTCCGTGGAGATGGTGAAAGCCAGGTATCCGCATGTGCGATTGATCGCGAATCGGGAAAACCTGGGCTTCGGTAAAGCCAATAATATTGCACTCCGTCTGGTGCGGGGTCGCTATGTGCTCATTTTGAATCCGGACACGCTCGTACAGGAGGACACGCTCACCAAACTCGTCGCGTTTATGGATGTTCATCCGGGCGCCGGCGCAGTTGGGTGTCAAATTCTCAATCCGGATGGATCCTTTGCGCGCGAAAGCAGACGCTCATTTCCCGCTCCGGATGTGGCTTTATATCGAATGATGGGTCTGAGTCGTCTGTTTCCTCGATCTCGAACGTTCGGCAGATACAATATGACCTACCTGCCCAGGGAGGAAACAGCCGAGGTCGATGCCCTCAGCGGTTCGTGCATGATGCTACGCACCTCAGCACTTCGAAGAGAAGACGGCACGGATGCTGATGATTCTAGACAAGCGCCGGCCGGGCTCTTCGATGAGGCGTTTTTCATGTATGGGGAAGACCTAGATCTTTGTTACAGAATCCAGAAGGCCGGCTGGAAAATTTTCTACTACCCTGAGACGCAGATCATTCATTATAAAGGCGAGTCGACGAAGAAGGGTGAATTGCGCCATGTGCGCTTGTTTTATGGCGCGATGCTCCTTTTTATCGAGAAGCATCTTGAACCAGATCGCTCTCGTTCGCTGCGCCTGTTACTGCGCATTGGAATCGTAGGCCGTGCCGGGCTCTCACTTTTCAAAACAAGCCTCGGTGGACTGACCGCTCCACTCCTGGATTTTTCGCTCGTATACGCCACCGTCACGATCATCGGATTGTTGCGCTTGATTTGGGCGGGTGGTCAGCTCTCTTCGCTCTTTCTTGCAACCGTGTCTCCGGTGTATGCCATTGCCACCGTGCTTGGAATCTGGCTCGCCGGCGGTTATCGCAGAACACCTGGTATCCCGCTGAGACCTGTCTTCTGGGGAATCACGGTAGGATTTTTCACGGTGGCCGCGACTTCGTTTTTCGTTCCGGCTATCGCATTTTCGCGTATTGTCGTAGCGTCGAGCTTTCCCATCTCCGCAGTTGTGCTTTCCGTCTGGAGAGGAATATGGAATGCCCACCGAGTGGGATCTCGCAGGGCTGTTCTGGTCGGCGACGCGGATGAGGCACTCAGGCTTTCACGTATGCTGGAGGCGCATCCAAGACCGCCTTTTCTTCTGGACGGTTACGTGACTGCAGCCGAAAGTCGCAACGGACATCAGGACGAGGGTCCACGCCGGATTGGCCGGCTGAGCAATTTGCGTGACCTGACACGACTTCGTGGAATCCACGACATCGTTTTCGCGGACCGGAGCTTTTCGAATCAGGTCATTTTTCAGACGATGCGTGAGCTTCAGGACCTCAACGTTCAATTTCGCATGCTTCATGAAGGAAGCGAACATATAATCGGAAAAGCGTCCATCAGTAGATTGTCGATCGGGGCGACGCTGGCCGAACTCCCGGAAGTTGTTGAACTGCGCTCTGCGGCTTCAAGGCGTTCGTTTGACGTTGCCATCGCACTTGGTTCGATAGTGCTCACGCCTCTCGCTCCGTTCATTCTGCCGCTGGCACGCCTTCCTTTTATGCCCACACTGAGGAAACTGCGCTGGGTACCTGCGGTATTAGCGGGCCGAATGTCGCTCGTAGGCACGACTGAGGGACACGACGCGCTGATTCCGGCAGCGTGGAATCTCCAACCCGGCGTTTTTTCTATCACGAACACGTTAAGGACTAAGGAGTTGGATAACGATGATCTGGCTCGTGCATACTGGTTTTATGTCACCCACCAGTCACCCGGTCTGGACGCGGATATAGTTATCCGATCGCTCCGAGAGGAAAATTCAACCGGTTGACGAGCGCCTGTCGACAGGCGCCAACATAGCTCCTATTCACCAACCCGCCTCGGGTATGGCAAAAGCCGATTCCACCCACCTTCTTGAATTCGAAAAACCCCTCTTCGATCTGGAAAGCAAGCTCGAAGAAATGCGGCACCTCAGTTCGGAGGAACCCGCGCCCGAGTTGGCAGCCAGTATCACGGAACTGGAAAAACGGGTTGAAGAACTGAGGTCGTCAATCTACCGGAATTTGACGCGTTGGCAGCGCGTTCAGATTGCCAGACACCCCCATCGACCGTATACGCTTGATCACATCGGAGCTCTTACCGACAACTTTGTCGAATTGCGCGGCGATCGACTGTTCGCGGACGATCCAGCCATCGTTGCCGGCTTTGCCACGTTTTTGGGTGAGCGATATTCATATCGAAATCGCACGGTCCTGATCGTAGGGCATCAAAAGGGACGCGATACGAACAGCAGAAAATACCGTCGTTTCGGCATGCCCAATCCCGAGGGCTATCGAAAAGCTCTCCGGTTGATGAAAATCGCTGCCAAATTCGGCAAGCCCATCATCACACTTTTGGATACACCGGGGGCCTATCCCGGCATCGAAGCGGAAGAGCGCGGACAGGCCTCGGCGATCGCGACCAATCTTTTTGAAATGATCAAACTTCCGGTTCCAATTGTGGTAGCGATCATCGGTGAAGGTGCTTCAGGCGGGGCGCTTGGAATCGGAATCGGTGACCGCATTCTGATGCTTGAAAACGCATGGTACTCGGTCATTTCACCGGAAAGTTGTTCCTCCATCCTCTGGAGATCCTGGGATTACAAAGAGGAGGCTGCCCGCGCCCTCAAGCTTACGGCGAATGACCTGCTCGAAGTGAACGTGATCGATGAAATCGTCTCGGAACCGACCGGCGGTGCGCACAACGACCCTGAGACAACGTACCTGGAACTCGGGAAGGCCATCGCCCGCAACCTGTCCGATTTGGACAAAATGACGACGAAGAAACTCCTGCAGGCACGAATTGCGAAATTCGACGCGATGGGTGCCTATTCTGAAGAGTGATTTGCCACACGAATCTGATCCTCATGTTCGAACATCTCTATGAACATCGGGTTCGGTATCGGGAATCAGACCCGATGGGAGTCGTTTATCACACCCACTATCTGGACTATTTCGAAGCAGCGCGTACCGAAGCCCTGCGCGCAGCCGGACTAACGTACAAATCCCTCGAAGACGGCGGTATATTCATGCCCGTCGTCGACGCTTCGTTGACCTACAGGCGTTCGGCTCGATATGACGACCAGATCGTCGTGCGCACGCGCATGACCTTGTCGGCATCGACCACACGATTGCGATTCGACTACGACGTATTCAGGAAGGATGATCCGTCCGTTCTTGTGAGCGGTCGCGTGACGCTTTGTTTCTTCGATCGAAATCATGAAAAACCGATCCGAGCGCCCCGGCACGTGGTATCGCTGCTGACTGAGCTAAACGCTGTTGAGGCGCGGTGACGATCGTGGAGAAACAGATGAATCCCAGCGAAGGCGCAGTCCGGGCCAAACTTCCTCCCTACCTCGAACTCGAAGAACTGGATGCCGTCATTTTGCGGGCGCTGGAGGAGGATATCGGACCGGGCGATGTGACGTCTCAGCTCACCACCCCTGAGACGTTGCGCGCCGATGGCCGGTTTGTCGCGAAAGAATCGGGAGTGTTGGCCGGCGCGTTCGTCGCCTCTCGCGTCTTTCATCTTCTCGATGCATCCATTTCCCTTCAGTGGCTCTGCGGAGATGGATCGAATGTGCAACCGGGAGAAACGATCGGCACGATTGCGGGTCGTACGCGATCCATTCTGACGGGAGAACGAACGGCCCTCAATTTCCTGCAACGCATGAGCGGCATCGCCACGCTTACGGCAACGTTCGTTCAGGCCGTCTCCGGGTACGGGGCTGAAATCCTGGACACGCGTAAAACCGCACCCGGTCTTCGCCTGTTGGACAAATGGGCGGTTCTGCTGGGAGGCGGCATCAATCACCGCGTCGGGCTGTACGACATGATTCTCATCAAAGACAATCACATTGCCGCTGCCGGCAGCAT
Organism: uncultured Rhodothermales bacterium; assembly: GCA_964527795.1. Classification (GTDB taxonomy): domain Bacteria; phylum Bacteroidota; class Rhodothermia; order Rhodothermales; family UBA10348; genus SMXL01. The sequence goes on from CAZGOS010000001.1 coordinate 29,524, forward strand.
CGCCGATGCGATTGCTGCTGCTGTCGGCGCCGACACAAGCGACGCCGCATCTCGCGGTCGTGGGAGCGACGCTTTGACGATCGAGGTCGAGGCTAAAACGCTCGTACAGGTCCATGAAATCCTCCGCGCGGACGAGGTGGATCGCATCTTGCTCGACAACATGGTAACGGTTGAGCCAACCGGTACCGTGGACACCTCGCGATTGCTTGAAGCCGTTTCCGCGATCGCAGGCCGCGTCGAAACCGAGGCGTCGGGCAACGTGTCCCTTCAGACGGTCACGCAGATCGCCGCAACCGGCGTAGATTTTATTTCGATCGGGGCATTGACGCATTCCGTTTCCGCACTCGACCTGTCGCTCAGGCTGGACGCGTAGGACTCCGATTGTCAGCAGACCACGTGTCTTGTTGGTGAATCAAGGACTTCTAATTCACAAGAGCCACGACTTTAACTCCAGATTCCGTTTCTGCTCTCACCCGCACGTAGTACGTGCCGGCTGCCAGCCCCCCAAAGATAATATCTCGGCGGTGAATCCCAGAAGGCGTAAATCCTTCAAATACGTTCATAACGCGGCGGCCGAGAAGGTCAAAGACTTCAATGGTGACTTTCTGGGCATGAGGTAACTGGTATCGAAGCACAGCCGAATAGCTGGTAGGATTAGGGAACAGGTCATAGACCTCGAATGAGATTGGAAGCACGTTATCCGTGACGCCTCCAATCCCGACCGCTTGAGCGACGGTGAACCGCCAGGTTTCGGAGTCCATTCCGAAACGGCTGACGAGCTTCCAGAAATAGAGTCCTTCTTCCAGCAACCGAACAGGGACGCCGGATGAAACGTCTGGGATATCCGTGACGGGGATTGAAAAGTCAGCGTCTTTCGCAATCATGAGTCTGGGCGAATCAACCGAAACCGTTTGCCAAAAAAACAAGATGTCGCCCGACGGGACAATAGCCATATTTCCTGGAGCAGAGAGAGCAGGTGCGGGCGGCGTAGCTGTCGTCTCAATACGAAAAATGGTCCCTTCTTCCGGCAGGTCCTGATTGTATGGACCCGGTACACTACCGCCGTTCCAATTGAAGAACACCATTCGAGAGAAGACCTCCTCCCCCAGAAAGTCGCCGCCGGGATCACCGCCCGCCACGGCATCGGCCGCCCAAGCGTCGTAACCGGCGGTGCCCCGTGATGTGTCCGCAGGATTGAACCAGTAGACCCAATCGGTTTCCGGGTCGTTACTGCCGGCGGACCCGTTATGGTCTCTATTTGTAATCCCCCATCCGTCACCCTCCCCATCAAGACCCGCCGGAATCATGCGGAAATCGTCGCTCGCATCGCCCGGTGTCGCGTTACCGATATTCCAGATTTCAAACGGAAGATCGTCGCCTGTGACAATGCCGCCATTGACTGCGCCAAATCGATCATAGTGAAGACTCGTTCCGGTAAACCTTATTTCAAAATCATACGGAACGATATTCGACCATCCGTTACGCACGGAACGAGAAAGGAAGGAAGCGTAGTCGCCGCAAACGGGTGAACATCCTCCACTCATGCCAGTCGCGATAATCCACTTTCCATCTCCGGCCTGCTGCCTGTCGGATGGACGTGAGCCGTCTCCAGGAAATCCCCTCCATGGCGCAGAAGCCGTAACAGGAGGGTCGACTGGCCCATCAGCATTCTGTACGACCAGGAAACTCTTAAAACCCACAGCCCCGGAAAAGCTGATGTTATTTGTGGAAAAGGTGGACCAATCGGACCAGGCTCCAAATCCGTAAACATTCTCGACTCGCACTCGCCAGTAGAAGGATGCATTGACCAAAAGACTATCCAACTGCAGGAAGGCCGATTGGGTTGAATACGCTTCCATATCGTGGGGAGTAGCGAGTTGCACATGAAACATCACCTCCTGATCCACCTGAGTCCAATGCAGAACCGGATCTACGGGCTGGTTTTGCGCTCTGTCGGCCGGCGAGAGAAGGACAACTGCTTCTTGAGGAGGCAGGCCCGGAGGAAAACCGGTGTACCCTGTTTCGTATGCGGCACGAACGACTTCCGCCGCTTCTTTCATCGCCCTGACGGAATCCAGATGATCCTCACCACGGGCCCAGACGATCGAAAAACTGAAATCGTTTTGTTCGCCCGGTGCGAGTGTAAATGGACCCGTCGAAACGATGAATCGGCGATCAGCGGGAGAATTTTGGAGGCCATTTCCGTCCATGTTGACTTCGGACCAATACGCTCCTGTCAACGGATCCCCCGGGTAAGCAAAATTGGTCGGTTGTACGGGTTCTTCGTAAGACTGATCAAAGCCATTACCGCCGAACAGTAGCGGACTTCCGTTTTTCCATTTGCTCTGCAAATATCTGTAATACCCTGTTCCGGTGCGAGGGTCTTCGGTGACGCCACCCCCACCGTTGAAGTACATCATATTCGTCATCCCGAGCCGCTCGCGTGCCTCATCCACGGTTCCATCACGGTCGTTGTCCAGCCCGTCATGTTCGACCAGCGGCCCCTCCAGAAGCTGCACGCCCAGTGCCGGCGGGCGAGTCCCGTATCCTTCTAAACCGTCATCAAAGTCGTCCGCATTATATGTGAATCCCATCCCGAGCAGGGTGTCCGAGCCGACCCAGTCGTCGCCGGCGTCTCCCAGGTCGGTGTCGAAAAAGAGGCCGATATACAGGCTGTCAATTCGCTCTGCACTTCGATTGAATACACGGTACTTGTACAACGTGGCATCGTTGACGGCGTCTACTGAGCTGCCTGCCGCAAATGCGAAGCCGTGGACTTCAACGCCCAGAGGTGGTACTCTCGTGGATTCATGCACATTGCCCCGGTCGTTCATCACCCACCAGAGAGACTGATCACCCATGATCGCCGGTCGCTCGCCCGCAGCCAGATCAATCGCGCGATCCTTCCGAGCCGACAATGGAAGATCCATCAGATCGATTGCAGAACCGCCCGCATCCAGTGTCGGTGCGCCGAGACCTGTTGGCCAGTCGAGAAGATCTGGAGTTGCGATTCCTCCAGACTCGTAGTCTTCAATATCCGATCTGTTGACGCTGAAAACCCGATCGTATTCGGAGCAGTCGTCGGGCGGATTACCCTCCTCGTCCAACGGCCCCGACCAGTATTCCCAGGGGCCGACTCGCGATGCGGCAGCGCGAAGCTGTCCCCCAACCTGCCCGGCGATCCAGAGTCCACCGGCAAATATTGAGTTTCCGTTCGAGAGTCTTGGCACGTTATAGACGTGCTCCCTGTCGCGATAAAAGAGGCCACCCGTATTCTGAATCCACGCCCGGACGTTATTGGCCTCCAGATAGGCCTCACCCGTCGGTGCTTCGCAGGTGCCCAACAACTGCGCGACAGACGGCGCAGCACAGAACAATGCCATAGAGCAGACTGCGAGTAGCTGTCGCAGGAACTTCATCTCTCGTTCCGAAGGCCCGTTACATGTATTTCAGAAATCTCTCAGAGTTCTCTCACGGCAAGTTGATCGGGTCGCAGAAATCTAGTGACAAAAAGTTGTGCTGGACAGGTAAAAACGTGCCCCTCGGGCAGAGCGCCGAGACTCACGATCTAACTGGTCATGAACTGGTAGCGCCTCAGATAGGCGACGGATTCGACCACGAAGACCTTCAGAACGGCCACGATCGGGACGGCGAGTAGCAGTCCCAGAAATCCAAAGAGCTGACCGCCCGCCACGACGGAGATTACGATCAGGAGGGGATGCATCTTCACGTTTCGCGAAATGACCAGAGGATGCACGATCGTATTGTCGAGCAGCTGGATGAGCATGAACAGGGCCACGATCAGGGCGGCTGTGGCAGTCGACCCGCCGCTCAGAAGAACAACGATTATCGCCGTGACCGCACCCGCAAACGGACCCAGATAGGGGATAATGTTTGCTGCTCCGGCAAAGAGGCCGACGGGCAGGAAGTACGGAATGTCGAGGATCCATAACGCCGTGATGGACAGGACTCCTACAACCATCGCCTCAACAAGCTGTCCTCGGAGCCAATTGCCCAGTTGAAGGTCCATTTTGAACAGCAATCCGAGCGAAAATTCGAAATACCGGTTCGGCACCAGGCTCAGTGTACCTTTTTTTAGTGCACGACCGTCTTTTAGAAGGAAGAAGACGATGAAAGGAAATAGCACGAGGTTTCCGAGAAATGACAATGCATCCGGAAGTATGCTGACGATACCGGGAATTCGATCGCCCACATAGGCCATCAGCGACGCGAGCAGATCGACATCCTCAATTCCGAGTCGTTCGAACCATGCGCTGATTTCCAAATTGGCGGACTCAAATGTCTCGGTGGCGCCGGAGATATCGAGCGCGAGCAGACCCTCGAATTGCGCCACTGCAGCCGGCACGAGAACGAACAGTGAGGCAAAGACAAGAAGCGTCAGGGAGGCGAATACGACAATGGCCGAAACCAGTCGGCTGAATCCTCTTCGCTCGACGAACTGAACGGCGGGATCGAGCAGGTAGGCGACGAGCGCACCGACAATCAGCAGAGTGACAAGTCCGGGCAGGAAAAACGCAAGCACAAGAATAGCCAGAAACGATACCACGCCTATGGCCCGAATTGCCCATGTGGGAGCCCGACTGGGAATTGCTGTCTTTTTCACTACTCGTCAGGCCCTCGACTTCTCATGTCTCTCAGCTCCCCATCTACCGCTACCAGACGGCGCCCGGTTATTCGGGCGAGAGGAAGAAGGATCTTGACACCGAGACGTGGTTTTCTTTCTATGAGATCAAGCAATTCCGGACGAAAAAAACCCCACAGCACGCACGGTGTGCGGGCCCGGGCCGTAGCCGATCTGGGCACTTCATTCAGCAGAGAGACTTCCCCAAAAAACGATCCTACCGGAAGTGTAGTCAGCAATTCGTCATCGGGTTCGGCACGAATTTCGACTTCACCCTCGGCGACGATATACATGCCTACGCCGGGATCACCCTGCCGGAATATTACCTCCCCCGGTATATACGTTCGGTGATACAGTATGCGTTCAACGGCTCTCAATTCACGCGTATTCAGTTCCGAAAACACGGGCACGGCCGCAATTAGATCCGCGGTCGAATCGCGCATGTCGGACCGGGGAAAAATGTTGGACCAAAAACTGTTCATCACGGGTACCTCAGACGGAAAATGCCTAAAATGACGCTGAAATCCAATGGATATGCACACGTATTCGATGACTGGTTGCTATCTTTTGAAGTATATTCCGCGCCCGTATAGAATTCCCGCAACCTTCTCGACTGCCCCTGTATTCGACGGCTACGGCTCTACAACGCGTAATCGCATTATTGAATCATGCTCCAGGAGCAAAGCCGACTGTTCCAGCGCCTGCTGTTCTTCTCGGACGCCGGAATCATTGTCGTATGCTGGATACTCGCTTATTTCACTCGATTTGAGCTGTTTCCCGCGATCGATTTTTTGACACTGCCCGAATGGGTTCCATTGTCGCGGTACACGAGCTTCCTTCCGTGGATACTCATCGTATCCATGGTCGTATTCTGGGCATCAGGGCTGTACGTGCCCGATCGTGCCCAGCGGTTGTCGAGCCTGGTCTATGCCGTAGCCAAAGCGATTCTGATTGGACTGGTCGTGGTTACGGCGTCGCTTTCATTCTACCGGACGTTCTATTTCTCACGTCTGCATGTGTTGATTTTCGGCGTTTACACGCCGGTATTGATGGTACTGAGTCGGGCGGCTCTGTATGCGGTATTACGAAGAGGACGCCGAAGCGGTAAGTATCTCAGACGCGTGCTCATTATTGGCGCGGGCGACGTCGGATTACGTCTGAAAGATGCTTTCGAGCAGTATCCATGGATGGGATTTGAAACGGTCGGTTTCCTGGACGATTTCAGGAACGACTTTCCAGATTGGCTAGGTACAACCGATCAAGTGTCGCGCATCCTGGACGAAGTGGAGCATTCACCGGAACCCATCGACTACGTATACATCGCCCTTCCCATCTCTGCGGCCGATAAAATCCGTCGCATCGTCAATGAGACGTCAACACGTCTGGCGCACGTCTGTCTTGTACCTGATCTGTTTCAGTTTGACATGATGAACGGGCGCGTATCCGATATCGGTGGACTGCCCGTCATTCATATCGTTGACGAAACGCCGTTCGAGTTCGAACGGGCTGTAAAACGCACCATCGACATCGTGTTTTCCGGACTCGTTCTCGTCCTGTTCTCCCCGCTGGTTGCCGTTATCGCCGTTTCGGTCAAGCTTTCTTCGCCCGGACCCGTGTATTACCGTCAGACGCGCATGGGCCTCAACGGAAAAAAGTTTCAGATGCTCAAGTTCAGATCGATGCCCGTTGATGCCGAGAAAGAAACGGGCGCCGTTTGGGCGAAAAGAGACGAAGGCCGGGCTACGCGCGTGGGAGCCTTCCTTAGAAGAACATCCCTGGACGAACTGCCCCAGTTCATCAATGTGCTGAAAGGCGACATGTCCATAGTCGGACCGCGGCCGGAGCGACCGGTCTTCATCGAGGAATTTCGAGATCAGGTGCCCAAATACATGCTGCGCCACAAAATGAAAGCGGGCATTACTGGATGGGCTCAGGTAAATGGATGGAGGGGAAACACTTCCATATCCAAGCGCATCGAATTCGACATTTATTATATTCGTCATTGGTCACTGCGGCTGGATTTAAAAATCATGCTGATGACCATCTGGAAAGGCTTCGTCAGCGCAAACGCGTATTAGTCTGCTCGTTCTAGCCCGTACCCATCGTTCAGCTTCACAACATATCCATCTCGTTCGGTGGTGTACACGTCCTTCGAAACGTGTCCTGGACGGTCAGCGGTTCCCGACGAATTGGACTCGTAGGACCTAATGGTGCGGGCAAGACTACCCTGCTACGGCTGATATCCGGAGAAATAGAGCAGGATGAAGGAACGGTTTCAGCCGGTGGTCTGACAATCGGCTATCTGCGCCAGGAGACCCAGGAGCAGGCAAGCGAACGTACCGTGCTCGACGAGGCTGTTCAGGCGTTCGAACAGGTGATCGCACTCGAGGAAAAGGAGCACCAACTCCTTGCGAAACTCGACGCATTCGACAACCACGACAGCCCCGAGTACATCAGGCTGTTGGCCGAGCTGGATCATATGCATCATCGGCTGGTGCACCTGGAGTCGCATCTGACCAAACCGAAAGCAGAGTCTCTACTGACCGGACTCGGATTTGACGCGTCGGAGCTCAACCGGCCACTCGGTACGTTTTCAGGAGGTTGGAGAATGAGGGTGGCTCTGGCTCGACTCCTTCTGGCCGACCCGGATATTCTTCTGCTGGACGAACCCACGAACCACCTTGATATCGACAGTATCGACTGGCTCGAAAACTATCTTCGCTCGTACCGTGGAAGCGTCATCATCGTATCGCACGATCGGTATTTCCTCGATCGCATGGTGACGGACATCGCTGAGCTGAGCGCGGGGCGTCTCACGGAATATGCCGGCAATTATGAATACTACCTGACTGAGCGTGCCGAGCGCCGCAAGACACACCGTGCGACATGGGAGAATCAGCAGAAAATGATCGCCGACACGAAGCGCTTTATCGAACGATTCCGAGCAAAATCGACGAAAGCCCGTCAGGTCCAGAGTCGAGTCAAGATGCTCGAAAAACTGGAGCGAATCCCGCCGCCGTCGGCCGACGAGGCCGGCATTGCGTTTCGTTTTCCGGATCCGTCCCGCTCGAACCGTACTGTTATCGAGGTGTCCGTTTTTTCAAAGACGTACGTCGGAGAAAACGGCGATATCAATGTATTCCAGAACGCCGGACCGCTACTGGTCGAACGGGGCGATCGCATCGCCCTCATCGGGCAGAACGGAGCAGGCAAGTCTACTCTCGCACGAATTCTTCAGGGTAGTGAGCCCTTCGTTGGATCGTGTACGCTGGGTAGTCGCAGTGAACTGACATTTTTTTCCCAGAACCAGGCAGAAACGCTTCCGGCGAATCGATCCGTGTACGATATAGTGCGCGATAGCGCGTATGGTCAGTCCGAGACATGGATCCGGACCTTACTGGGCACCTTTCTCTTTCACGGGGATGATGTCTTCAAGATGGTTTCCGTGTTATCCGGTGGCGAGCGCAGCCGAATTGCACTGGCGAGAACCCTCGTCTCGCCTGCCAATTTTCTGATTCTCGATGAACCCACGAATCACCTGGACATTCTATCGAGGCAGGTTCTCGTCGAGGCACTCCGACAGTATTCGGGCACGTTCGTCGTCGTTTCCCACGATCGTCACTTCCTCGATCAGGTTGCCAAAAAGGTCTGGCGTGTGGAGAACGGCACCGTCAGGGAATTTCACGGGAACTATTCAGATTACCTCTGGCAAATCCAGCATGGTACGGCGAGTCGGATGGCGACACTCTCACGCTATGAGACAGGTGTAAACAGTGCCGACGAAAGCAGTTCGAAACGAAGTGGGGGTCCGAAATCACGAAAGCAGAAACGCGAGGAAGCCGAGGAACGAAACAGAAAAAAAGCGGAGGACGCAGGCCTCGACGGTTCGGCCCGCCATGCCATGAGCGATTTCCAGCTCAATCGCCTCTATCAAGAGACGGAAATCAGCATATTTGAAGCCGAAGAAGAGTATAGCGCCCTGGAATCACAAATCGCCAATCAGACGCTATACGAAGATGCTCTGCAGGCCCGGGTCGTTACATCACGCCTGCATGAACAGCAGACAAGACTCAAGGCGCTTTATGAGACCTGGGAACTCATCGCCGAAGAACGCGAATCCCGACAGCGGACCAGCGAATAAGAACATGCGTAGAATATACCATACGGTCTGACCGGAAAAATCTTCGTTTCGCTTCACTGCGAAGCGATACAGCAATGCGGCACGCCGTTTGTTTTTACGATTGACAGAGAATTGCATCCGACCGGGACATTGAAGCCTTCAAATAAGTCCGATTCCGCAAGCGTGATAAAATCCGCACCTGCCGCCGGCATATTGAGCCTGTTTCTGTTGGTCTCCTGCCTGGTGACAACTTCGACGGCGACTTCGACGGCAACGGCTCAGATTTATCGATTGCCGTCTCCTGATACAACCGTCGGCAATTATTTTGGCGCAGCCGTGGCTATCGATGGTACGACGGCGCTCATTGGCGCAAGTGGCGATCGAAAGTGTGGGGATAATGCAGGTGCGGCCTTTATATATGAACGTCAAAACGGCTCCGCGTGGAAACAGACGGCCCGACTCGAACCGGACGACTGCCGCGAAGGATTATTTTTCGGAAAGTCTGTAAGTGTGAGCGGTAACCTGGCTGCGGTCGTTGCGTATGTGCCGTTTTTCTCCGGAGCTGCCTCAAACACTATCTATATATTTGAGCGTGCAGCAGATTCCACGTGGATTCAAACGGCCAAGTTGCGGCAGCCACCCGGTCAGATCGAAGGCGCCTTTGCAGCTTCAATTTCACTCGACGGTAATCGGCTCCTGGTCACGACGGCCGGCGATGTCAGCAGTGGTGAATACAACGGGGCGGCATACATCTACGAAAGGAGCGGAAATTCGTGGTCGCTGACTACGCGATTGACGGGCAGTCTCGGTCCCGTAGCGGGCATCTTCGGGACATCCGGGTCGCTTGCGGGGGACCGCGCCGTAATCGCTGCGTCGACGTATCTCTCTCTGCGACCGGGTACCGTGTACGTCTTCGATCGCGACCCCGCAACGAATACCTGGTCTGAATCAGCTGCACTTCGGGGTATTTACGACTTTTTTATTTCAGTAGATGTTAATGGGGACCGCATTATTGTCGGGGAAAGCAAAGCGGGAGACGGCAAAATGGGACGTGCCCGCATCTTCGAGCGCGACGCCGACGGGAAGTGGATGCCGCGAACGATACTCAAGCCATCGGCCGCGTATAGCCAGGGTGGGTTCGGATCTACGGTTGCGTTGCACGGTGACCGTGCGCTCGTAGTAGGTTTCGACGAACAGCTCCGCATGAACTTCAATATTGATCGCGTCGTCTATCTTTTTGAGCGTAATCCGGATACAGGGGACTGGTTCCAGAAGCACATCATAGACGTCGGGGACGTCGCCTTCGCATCTTCGATCGATCTGGATGGCGACATAGCCGTAATCGGCCAGGCGGCCGACGAGATGACCGGGACCGCCTACATCGTTCTAGTCCACTGATGTAGCAGGACCTTGCCGGTAGCCAGGCAGACCACCGTTCAGAATCGTGGAGAATAGAAATGACAATACGGGAGTTGCCCGTTTTTCTTGTAGTAATCCTGGTGATCGTCTTCGGCCGGCCAGAACATGCCTGCCTGCGTCACTTTTGTGGCGACCGGATACCCCTTTGTTCTTAATTCCCCGATCAGGCGTTCTGCTATTTCCCGCTGCTCGTTGTCAACGAAAAAGATCTCCGATCTGTACTGATCCCCGATATCGGGACCCTGCCGATTGATCTGAGTCGGATCGTGGGTTTCGAAGAATATCTTGGCCAGGTCCTCGTAAGAAACCTTTTCTGGATCGTAAATGACTTCGACGGCTTCGGCGTGGCCGGTATTTTCGTAGCAGACCTGTTTATCCGTAGGATTGGGCACGTTGCCACCGCTGTAACCCACAGTGGTCGAGATCACACCTTCGACTCTTGACATATAATGATCCGTTCCCCAAAAACATCCGGAGGCAAAGATGGCTCTTTTCGTATTCATGTCTGCGTTTCTACTCTTTCACGAATGATAATGAGAGGGAATTCACACAGTGACGGGTATTCTTGTCCGTAAAGCCCTCTCCTTCAAATACGTGCCCAAGATGGCCCCCGCACGCAGCACATACAATTTCGACGCGGCGACCATGCTCGTCGGGCCGTCTGTTCACGGCGCCCGGGATTTCGTCGTCGAAGCTCGGCCAACCACAGCGGGAATCAAATTTGTCGTGCGATCGATACAGTGGTGCATCGCAGCGACGACAGTAATAGGCGCCAGACTCTCTGTGATCGCAGTAAGCGCCGGAAAAGGGTGGCTCCGTGCCCTGATGGTTTAATATGCGCTCCTCTTCGGGAGTTAACTCATTGTATTTCACTGACATACAGAAATCACCACAACAATCCGGGTCTTCATTCCCACGAGTTTTTCGCTCCAGGGAAAGGGCACATTCCACGCCTTGAAGACGGATTTGGTTCGGAAGTTGATTGTTTGGTTCGAAGAACGCGGGCAGTGGGGATATTTTCTGCCTGTTTCGCATTAAATATGGTTTGTAAGATACAGTTCTTGAACCAATCGCCATCAGAATCACAACAGGCGAACAATCAACCACTCCATGCGACGACTGCTTCTGCTTCTTTTTGCCATTCTTTGCATTTCCGAAGCTCAGGCACAGGATAGGCGCGTATTGCAGGCCGGTTCGCTGAAATCGGAGGATTTCGACGTCACGCGCGATAATGTACGCCATGTAACGCTCGAACTGTTGTCCTCCGATGAAGGACGTGCCGCAATTGAGAAATACAGCCGTCTTCGTGCAGCCGGCAAACTTCCACTCGCACGAAAGGGAGCTTCGTTCGCCATTGGGGAGACCAAGATGTTCTCAGTGCGCGACCTGTCTGTCGAAACCGTTAAGTACGATGACATCGAATTCACAAAGAAGGCGGAGAATGTCCTGTTCGATATCTGGGTACAGACTTCGGAGTTGAGCAATGGGCACGTTCGGGACCTTGACGTTGAAGCCATGCGGAAGACGCTCGCAGTACAGACGCCGCCGGACTCTTATGACCCCACTCGGGGTGTTCTTTCAATCAATACGGAAGTGTTCGGCCCTTCTCCGAACGTGGATGGCGACGGCAAACTGGATGTGCTTATCGTCGATATTCAGGATGGACCCGATGTCGTCGTTTTGGGATTTTTCGATCCATCGAACCTGTCCGGTCGCAACAACGCCGATATCATTTATATCGATTCATTCCCCGGCATGGTTAATCTGGCGGGCACCAGAAATCCTTTCGGCCCGCCCGAACAGACGCTGGCCCACGAATTTCAGCACCTGATCTTTTCCAGGGAGAACGGATTCGGAGATTTGTCTTTTGTCAACGAAGGCCTGTCTGAGTGGGCTGAAGTAGTCAACGGATTTACGGCCCGATCCGTGTCCTATTTCCAGGTGCCCGTGGAACGAAGTCATCAACTGCTTGATTTTCGTGACTTAGGAGGCCCTTCCGGCTACGACTATCAGCGGGCCGGACTGTTCACGAATTATATCAGTGAACGCATCGGAGTTCTGAATACGGGCGCCGTTGCCCGAGCGAGTTGGATCGGTGCGAAGGGCTATTACCAGGTCCTCAACCCACTGAACGTCACGGTGCAGGAGGTCATTACGGGCTTTCATATCGCAAACATTCTCAATGATCGTTCAATAGCAGAGGAATACGGATACGCCAACGCGCAATATCGTTCGATCAAAGTATCAACCGTTCCGGTGATCGACGGAACCACTGTAAACTCAGTTCTGCCGACAACGGGCAGTCTCAGTCCCGGTGGCGTGCGGTACGCGGTGTGGGAGAAAGTAGGCGGTATCGACATCCAGGTCGCTGAGGACAATGGTCTGCATGAGCTCTTGAATCCCGTAATCGTTGCCGTTCCGGAAGTCGGGCCGCCCGAAATAGTGCAGTTCGCGGCCGGTGAAGAAGGTGCGTTTCTGGGAGGGAATTATCTCAGAGTTACGCTCGTCATTCCCCACGTCTTCCTCTGGCATCCGAGTGATTTCAGCGATGACAATCCACCATCGGCAGATTACACTTTTTCAGCCACCTGGCTAGATTTTGAATCGGGTTTTACGCGGGAGGATATCGTCTACGACAATGGTACGGTCGCGAGTGCAGGCAATCCTCCTCTTCCCCTGGGCCTCCTGCTGGAGCAGAATGACATGAAGGCCAGCCGCTTCGACGTGCCTTCGGGCGGCGTGCTCGATCAGGTGCTCATCGATCAACTGTACGCCCATAATTTCAACGGATCCACCGTTGCACCTAACGCTCCAAGAGACTTTACGCTGTTCGTCTGGGACGAACAGGGCGGATTGCCCGGGAATGAACTCTTTTCTCTCGATGTTGAGGATCTCACGGCTTCCGGCACGAGTGAATTCATCTTCCATACGATCGACCTGAGTGCTTTCAGCGCCCAGCTTTCGGCGTTGCCTCCTGTCATTTTCATCGGATCCGGAAATGCCGGAACGGATGAAAACTATCTGGGATTTGCGGTTTCTGCCCATCCCGGCGGCTCCTCTCCCTCTTTCATATTTGAGAATGCCAGTACCTCCTGGTTGCCGTTCGATGCGCTCTGTATTTCGTCTTGCAACGAGATTTCCCTGAGCGATTTCGTGCTGCCCATTCGAGCCTCGTTTATCACCTCGTCAGGCCCGACCGCGATTGACGTGGGCGGTGAACTGCCGATCAGCGTAACGTTGGAGCAGAATTATCCGAACCCGTTCAATCCGGTGACGACCATTCGATTCTCGCTTCCACGACCCGGTAAGGTGACACTGAAAGTATTTGACCTGCTGGGTCGGCAGATCGAGACTCTCGCGCAAGGCTTCATGAACGGCGGTACGCACGAAGTTCAATTTGACGCGTCGTCTTTCGCGAGTGGTCTGTATATCTTCGCGCTCGAAACGGAAGCGGAAACGCTGACGCGTACCATGACACTCATGAAGTGACATTCAGAACTCACATTCAGTAGTGACGTTCAGAATGACGCTCAGCGATGCAATCGCAGGATTTCGCGGACTTCGAGGTGGGCAAAAGGCTTTCCGTTCCATTCATCCAGATAGAGTCGACCGGTCACACGATACCGCGCCGGTGTCATGAGCATGCTCTGTTGCTCGGTCGTCAGCTTTAATACATAATAATTACGGCCGTCTGTTTCCAGAATCGCAGCGTTGAAGGGAACGTTTCCTCGCACGGTGATGAGACCCTCCAGGGAAATGACCTCGATTTTTTCCGGCGGAACGCTGCAACCCGAAAGCATGCCGCTAACCCCAACCAGCGCCAGGATCGTGACACATCTTCTCATCGTATTGAAACGTCCAGTGGCTGTAGATCGTCTCATGGTAACTTGCCCCGCCAGCAGTGTGCAGATAGCTGCATTCATGGTTCCGAGCGCATGATTCGCAACATACGTACCCTCTTGCTGAGTTTCTTCGTTTGCGGCATGCTGTCGCCGTCGTATGGCCAGGAAAACCCTGACCGAGCACTCCGGTCTGTCCAGTCCGTCAGCATGACTGTCGCCGTAGCTGGACATTCTGAGAATTTTTCTGAGTACTTTTCTGAGTACT
>CAZGOS010000001.1:43911-54804 GCA_964527795.1 uncultured Rhodothermales bacterium
ACTGTCGCCGTAGCTGGACATTCTGAGAATTTTTCTGAGTACTTTTCTGAGTACTACTGCGGAACGGACTTCTCCTCACCCGCCTCCCTTTCAGCCCACAAAGCCTATCACCAGGCGCGCGATACGGGTTCTCTGAAGCGAGTTTCCAAGCGCATCAATCCGCCGGAAATCGGTGACGAAGCTAATTTCTCCATCATCGAGCAATTCGGAACAGCCGATGCCGGATGGGTGGAAAAACCGTTTCGACTCATCGACAAGGAACCGGACACGTACTATATGTGGGTCGACCTGGATCAACCTGGAGCCGTTTCGATCAGTGACGTTACCATGCTGAGGCAGGCCCTGCTGGAGACCACACCCGTCGAATCCGTGGATCCAGGCAAAGGCATCATGGAGAACACTGAATTCTACTTCGGATCGCCGCCCGACTATGACCTGGATGGCCATACGGACATTTTGCTCTACGAGATTACGGGAAACACGGCTGGTTTTGTCAGCTCTCAGGATATGGATCCGCTGGCGCCGGACAGCGTCGGCAACCAGGCCGATGTGCTCTATCTGGACTCAGGACTCAGCGCTACATCTCTGGCGGTCGTCGCGGCCCATGAGTATACGCACCTTCTGCATTTTGCGTCCGGGTGGGACCTCAACTACACGTTTGTGACGGAGGGCTACGCGGAATATGCAACAGTTCTCAATGGTTATGCCATCTGGCGGAATATCTTTTACCTCAATCAGACGTTTGAAAACCAGCAGGGAGAAGACGAATTTGAGTACACTCGGCCGCTGTTCGACTGGCGGTTCACACCCGACAATGGAGGACCGGAGGCGAGGGACTATCAGCGGGCCGGCCTCTTTTTCACGTACATTGCCGACCAATATGGTCCGGACATTGTCGGCAACATGTTACGGTTCGACGTCAAGGGCCCCCTCGGAATCGACAGTATTCTGGTCCTGAACAATGCGTCGCTTATCGATGTGGTCCAGAATTTCCATACGGCCAATTTCCTGAACGACCGTTCGCTGGATTCCTTTTTCGGATACACGCAGCCGAGAAGAACCCAGCTTAGAGCCTCAATCACCCGGACGTTCAATGGCGAGTTCCAGTATGCCGGGCCGGAGGGACCGGAGTTCGCTACGAACGTGGAAGCGGAACAGCTCCAGGGAGGCGCCGTCGCGTATATCGAGTGGACGAACGTCGCGAACGTCAAGCTGAAGCTCGATGCAAAAGGATACCAGGACGTGCCTGACGAGGTCGACCGGGAAAGGTCGCGAATTTTTCAGCAGGGAAACATTCGAGCGCGCGTGATCACCGTGCGGCCCGGCGGTGCGACAGATTATCTTGATATCGGCGCAAGCGCGCTGACGAAGCGCTTCGACGGAAAATTCGAGTCATTGACGCTTCAGGTCAGTCACAGCACGGTCACGAGCGGACGTATAAAATACAGTGCCTACTGGGTGCCGCTTTCAAGCGTCACCGGCACCTCTGAAGAACCATCCATTCCGGCTCGTATAACGCTGTATCAGAATTACCCCAATCCGTTCAATCCTCAGACGATCATCCCCTTCGATCTGAGCCGCGGCGGAAAAGTTGGACTGCGCGTGTATGACGTGTTGGGACGCCGGATTGCCATTCTCGCAGATCGGCATTTCGCGTCCGGTCGGCACGAATTGCAGGTCGATGCAAGCCTATGGCCCAGCGGGGTATATTTCTACAGCCTCGACGCCGAAGGAAAGACGTTTACGCGATCGATGCGACTCGCGAAATGACGTCGCTTGACGGACCTTCGACTACCCGTCGGAATAGCTGATCCGGTAGATCACTCCCTTCTGATCGTCGGATACAAGAAGCGAACCGTCGGGCAGGTGTTCCAGATCAACCGGTCGGCCCCAGTTCTCCTGGCCCTGCAGCCATCCCTCGGCAAACGTCTCATAACTCACGGCCTCGTAGTTTCCGTTAAGGCGGACGAGCGAGATACGGTAGCCGATTTTCTGACTGCGGTTCCAGGATCCATGCTCGGCAATAAGTATCTGATGCCGGTATTCCGCTGGAAACTGCTCACCGCGGTAGAACTCGAGTCCCAGCGGTGCTACGTGGGGACCCAGGCTCGCAGCGGGCAGGCGGTAATCGGCGGCCGTTTTTCCTTC
Source organism: uncultured Rhodothermales bacterium (assembly GCA_964527795.1). Lineage (GTDB taxonomy): Bacteria > Bacteroidota > Rhodothermia > Rhodothermales > UBA10348 > SMXL01. The sequence continues at coordinate 46,060 of CAZGOS010000001.1, forward strand.
TCCGAATTCCGGATCCGGGACGTCGCCTGCATGAAAATACGGATACCCGAAGTGTTGCCCCTGCTCGGTAATATGATTCAATTCGTCGTTTGGAACGTCGTCGCCCATCATGTCACGCCCGTTATCCGTAAACCATAGCTCATTCGTAATCGGATGCCAGTTGAATCCAACCGTATTTCGAATTCCCGACGCGTAGAGCTCAAAATCCGATCCATCCGGATTCATGCGCCAGATCGAGGCGTACGGCGCCCCTCTATCGCAGATATTGCACGGTGCTCCTATCGGAACGTACAATTTCCCATCGGGACCGAAGCTGATGAACTTCCACCCGTGGTGAGTTTCTGTCGGCAGACCGTCGAAGACCACCACCGGAGCCGGCGGATTATCAAGCCGGTTCTCGATATCGTCGTATCGCAGGATTCTACTCACTTCGGCGATGTAGAGCGCGCCGCGGAGGAAAGCGACGCCGTTCGGCATTTTCAGTCCCGAGGCGATCGTAATGGTTTTATCCGCCCTGTGATCGCCGTCCTCATCGACAACCGCGTAGACCGCTCCTTCTCGGCGAGTTCCGACGAACAGCACGCCCGTTTCCGTTAGAACCATCGAACGTGCGTTTGGAACGTCATCAGCATAAATCGAAATATGGAATCCCGGCGGAAGTTTGATCTTTGCGAGGTCGTCGTCGGATTCATCCGGCTGTTCATTTCCGTCCGGATCACCGGTCGTATTTTGATGGTCGCCGGAGGAGCCTGGCAGCGAGCAGGCGAGCAGCATCAGGCTGACGCCAATTATCAGGAAAAAGCGCATGGTTACGGGAGATTGGGTCTGGAGTCCGGTCTGAGGGTCAGTCGGACAGTTGAGGTAGGTCTTCCTGGGCTGGGAAGGCCCCACGAATCAGGGATGCCACCCTGAGGGCCTCTTTTTCGTTGAATGAATCGGTCAGGGATCGGTAATTGAACAGATCCACAATTGTTCCAATCAAACAGAAACCGTACGTAAACAGGTATGCGACGCCCATTCCGATCTGTCCCAGATAGAAACGATGCACACCTGCAAAGCCGACGAGGAAAACGAGGGCAGTCATGAGGGTGATCGTCGGATCCTTTCGGCGCTGCCTGTAAACATGAGAAAACTGCTCGGCCTGTTCCTCCGTCATATCCGTGATCAGCTGAGCGACTATCAGTTGCTCTTCACCCTGAAGTTCAGGCAGGTATTTTATTACTTTGGACATAGGATTTTCGTGTTACTACAGGTTCATTCCGCTTGAAACGTACCTCTCGGTAAAGAGTAAAGACGCGGTGCAAAAGTACCCCGACAACAATCGGGGCGAACGGATGGCTCTGAAACGAAAGCATGAGCTCACCTCTCGCAAGGTATCCTACCGCGTGTCCCAGTCCGCATCCGGGGCACCACGGTAGCCCGGCTGCCTTCAAGAGACACGCTTCCAATAAGCCGGGACCAGTGGGATCGGCGATTGCCACGGCAAGAAGACCGCACGTCCACATCACTGCTTCACCCGTCGGTCCCAGTTGAAGTCGCAGATATTTCCGGTGATTGAAACGCATCGGTCGAATTACTGCGTTATTAAAGTGTCGCCATTTCCGCTTCCTGCATTTCCGCGGCTACAGCCTCGAACTTGATCATCGCATCCGCTTTTGTTTTCTCATAGTTCTCGGGCGTGCGTTCTGCCTGGCCGACGAAAACGATGAAAAAGCCGGCATCCAGGCCGCCTTCCACCATTTTTGGAATGGTAACCTTACGCTCGCCCCATTCGCCGGGATCGACTTCGTCCGTGGCAAAATTGGACGGAATATCATCGTGGGTATCTATCGTGATGGCCCGGTCGTGCAGATTTCGAGCGTAGTCCACCCGTTCTTCTTCGGATGCATTTTCCACGTCGAATGCATCATCGCACGAAAACAGAACGAATGTGAGGGAGAGGACAACGAGTAGCGGATTCCTGAGTATTCGCATGACTCCTTGAAAGCCTTGTTAGAAAGGTCGGTCGTATTCGTGCACGGCTGACTGACCGAAACGCCGTTCCTGTCGGGGTAACGGTCCAAGAGGCACGCGAGAGAATATACCACCCGAAGTCGACTGGTTCTTCCCGTGCGTACAAGTGCGCCCCGGCTGTAATGCAATCGCAGCGTTCTGTATCTTCGTTGAAACCTCTCTAACCTACGATTGTGGGAGGATTATCCTTTGCTTATCGTTCGATGTTTCGTTTCAGAAAGTAACAGATAAGACTGCCATGCCATACGTCGTAGCCGAGCCCTGTATCAACTGCAAATACACCGACTGTGTCGAGGTTTGCCCGGTCGACTGTTTTTATGAAGGCCCCAATTTCCTCGTCATTCACCCGGAGGAGTGCATCGACTGCAACGCGTGCGTACCGGTTTGCCCGGTCGAAGCGATCTACGCCGATGATGAACTTCCGGAAGAGTACGCACACTACGCCGAGTGGAATACCTTCCTGGCAACCCAGTGGCAGGAGTTGGGTAAAGTCATAACTGAAAAGAACGACCCACTCCCGGACGCCGAGGAATGGACCACCAGAGAAAAATCCGAACAGGACATTCTTACCTGGGACACGGACGAGTAGCGTGGCGACGGGCTGTTACGTACCCGCAGAATAATCGGTGGCATAGACCTGCTGCTCATCCGATAACACGTCGATCTGCAGACCCATGGTCTCGAGCTTGATACCCGCAATTTCCTGATCCAGTTCGCTCGGAAGGTCAATGACGGTGTTTTCGAACTTTTCACCCGACTCATGCCTCTGCACCAGGTTCAGATGGGCCATGAACTGATTCGCAAAACTCATGTCCATGACCTCCGACGGATGACCCTCTGCGGCGGCCAGATTCACCAGACGACCATCCGCAAGTACGAACACCCGTTTCCCGTTCTCAACCGTGTATTCGCGATTGTCAGCCCGAACGATGCGCGTGTCCGTTGAGACTTCCGCCAATTCCGTCAGGTTCAGCTCAACATCGTAGTGCCCGGTATTGCAGACGATGGCACCGTCCTTCATAGCCAAAAAGTGCTCACCGCGGATCACGTCTTTCATCCCGGTCGCGGTGACGAATATGTCGCCGATGGTTGCGGCTTCGGCCATCGTCATAACGCGCATACCTTCCAGCATCGCCTTCAGCGCGGCCGTCGGCTTCACTTCCGTAATGATGACATTGGCTCCCATGCCCTGAGCGCGCATGGCCACGCCGCGCCCACAGTGTCCGTAACCTGCCACAACAAAATTCTTGCCGGCGATGAGTACGGAACTGGATCGGAGGATGCCATCGATCGTGCTCTGACCCGTTCCGTAAACGTTGTCAAAATCCCACTTCGTCTCGGCGTCGTTGACGGCATAGATGGGATACAGAAGTTTGCCGTCATTCGCCATAGCCCGCAGCCGGTGCATGCCTGTCGTGGTTTCTTCGCTGCCGCCGATAATATGCTCGGCGAGGTGGGGGAAGCGGTTATGAACCGTAAAAATGAGGTCGGCGCCGTCGTCGAGCGTCAGATGGGGAGGTTTATCGATCGTGCGGTCGATGCTCCAGTAAAATTCTTCAACATCCTGACCGTACCAGGCGTATATCTCGATTCCCGCGTCTGCCAGGGCAGCCGCGACGTCATCGTTCGTGCTGAGCGGATTGCAGCCGCTCCAGGACACTTCTGCGCCACAGGCGGCAAACGTTTCGACAAGCACACCCGTCTCTTTGGTGACGTGCAGACAACCGGTAATCTTGTAACCCTTGAATGGCTGCTCTTTCGCATACTGTTCTCTCAACTGCACAAGGACAGGCATGCGACTTTCCGCCCATTCCATCAGCAACCTCCCGGCGCCTGCTCGGCCGAGGTCTTTTACTTTGTATGCTCCTTCCTTGTAATCCATGGACGTACTCGTTAACCGGATATGGATTGGTTCAAAACTCTTTAAAACTTTCTAACGAGGAAATGTTTTGTAATCGCCAAGAATTGGCAGTTAAGAGCGCGGACCGTAACTACGCCGGAATTGATGCCGACGCTCGAATATTCCTGGGAAGCGGTAACTGTCCCTGCTATTGTATCTAGTCAGCGACAACAACGAGGCGAATTTTCTTTCGACCGGAAGAGATCAATCGAATGACGTATACCCCGGCCGTCAGATTGTCTGCTGACAGTGTTCGCTCATAAGTGCCCGGTTCGAAAAATCCATCGGCCAGAAGCGCTACCCGTCTTCCAAGCACGTCGTAAAGGGAAAGTTCGACCGGACCGGCATCTTCGATTGTGAAACCGATCTGGCTCGTATACGCAAAAGGATTCGGATAGGCCGGATGCAAGGCCAGGCTTCGAAGTACGTCAAACGCCTCACGGTCCGTCGACTCCTTCAGTTCGACGGAAAGAATGTCCCAGGCTTCAGTCGCGAGGGCGGTTCGCGGCGTCGCCAGATCGAGTCTGATGCGCACCTGAAGACCCGCCCACGTGTCAAGAGCGAAACTCGTTTCCATCACTCCGGTTCTTTCACTCGCAAATCCCGGTTCGCCGTCCATCGGATGATCCGCCTCCAGAAGAAGCACATCCGGGTACCCGGTTTCCGGGTCCAGCACCGTCCATGACGATCCGTCGTATGGGGAAATCTTAACGTTGCCGCCGAGATCGGATGCCAAACCGTACCGATGCTTCAATACCAGTCGTACCGACGTTGAATTCGACGGAAGATCAAGCGGTACGAGATTGATTGAAGAAACCTGCGATTGGGGCTCATTCTGCGTGATTCTCCATCCGTCGCCGTTTGCAGACCATATACCGGAGGCCGTTGTCCGGTTCGTTATGTCGCGCGCCTGCATGAGCCAGAAATCTATTCCAAAATCCGTCTGTGACGACGGGAAGACCGACACCTGCTGCGAGTGATCCGATACGCGGATCTGGTACGTTAAACGATCCGACGGTCTGGGTGCCGTCACAATTTCAAATGGTGCAAAGAAGACGTTGGTGGAGGCCGGATCGAGCTCCATTCGGATTGTACCGACAGCGACGCCGTCGGCAGTCTTGTATTTGTAGTCGACAAATACGTCCGCAACGCCGTTGTCGTCCACGACCTGAACCTGCACGACGGGCTCAGATTCCTCAGTAGAAAGCACCTGGTTAAAGGGTGGTAAGACAATTGCTGTCGGAAAACCGGCATCTTCGGGTCGCCGCGTCGTGATAAGAAAATCGTCGATGTACCACCCGGCAAAGGATCGAGACTCGTCCGAGTTTGAGTCGTCCGTACCGAAATCGAACCTCAGACGCACATCAAACCCGGCAGGCAATGGAACGATGACCTGTCGCCAGCCATAGCTGTACCCACCGAACGCCGGTTCACCGCCAAGAGGATTCGCCTGCGACTGGGCAATAATTCCGTTGTATCCGTTTTCCGGGATCAAAAGCTGCCACGACTGGCCTCCATCCAGAGAGGCTTTGATATTTCCACCGTCCCATAGCTGGGCCGTAGTCGACCCTGGATCCGCCGAGCCGTCGTGCTCCATGTCGTACCAGTGCCAGAACGTAAGTAGAGCATCCGTTACGCCCTCCAGATTCACTCGCGAAAATTCCAGTGTCGACAGGCCTGCAGATGCCGGATAGCCCGTCGCGCGTGACGTTGCCATCACGCTGGTACCTGAACGCGCGGCAAGCAGACCAAATGTTGGTCTGCCACGATCCCAGATACCGGCAGCGCTCACGAGTGGACTCGGCTGCTCAAAGTCGAAACTGCGGATTACACCCGCCGAGGTCACGGAGAAGTCAAATTCTCCCGTCGCCGGAAGTCGGGTCACATTTTGATTCTGGGCCGAATCTATTCCCTCGATCCAGTAGTAGACTTCCGCGTTCTGCGGCAGCGAGCCCGGGTCTACCGGGAACGCGCTGGAATAGAATTCATTTATCCCGGATAAATCAAACGATCCCTGGCTCAGCTCGGTCCCGGTGATATCCTCAATGCGATAGGTGACGGTTACCCGCTCGATGCCAAGGTTGTCGCTGGCCTGCACGTCAACATCAGGAGGCCAGAGTACGAGCGGTACATGCACAATGGGTGTATGGTTGAGAACCGGTGGTTCGGTATCCGGTCCTACCCCGAGCTCGAACACGGCTGAGGGCGCGTTGGCCGGCAGAAACGCCATTCTGTTGCCTGTGTCGGTAACTTCAAGATAGTAGGAGATCACATCGGGAGATGACGGAAGTGGAAGATTGCCCTCGTACGTATTTCCTGATACGGATTGAAGCGCGAGCACGTCCTCTTCGCCGCTTGAATTTTCATACCGTACGACCACGCTCGCGATCGGCGAAGACACACCGATGGCCTCGGCGAAAATGGTGACCGTACCGCCCAGGTTTTCCGACCACGTGATCGCGTCGTGAAAGACCGACGGTCCAAACGATCCCGGATCCACGAGTCCCCTGTTGCCAAAACGATTGAGCAGCACGTCCAGGTGCACTCCCCCGAAATAATCCAGATCGGCCTGCACGATGGCTTCGGCCGCGTCTCTGAGTGTCGTGGGAGCCAAGAGATAAGCGTGCGATCGCAGATTCAATTCGTCCGTGACGGCCCGTCCCAACTCGGAGTAGACTTCCATCAATACGGTCCCCCACAGTCGACCGTCATTGTGTGGACTGCAATTGACTGGAGACGGGTCGTCCGAGCAGGTATCTTCGGGGTAGTGTCCGACATGATTCAGGACCCGGCCGCTCCAGATTTCGCCATCGCCGCTGTCCCATCGGAATAACCGTTCCCAATCGGAACGGGCTGACGCCGCTGTTTCCCACAGATATCGAGCATAGGAAGCGGCCCAGTAATCCGACCAGCCTTCGTGCAATGCCGTGCCCTCGAGACTTGACAGGAGTCCGGGCGAAGCCGCCTGCAAGAGTGCATGTGCATACTCGTGCCACAAAACAGAGGCATCCTCCGCGTCGTCCACTCCGCCGCTGCCGAAAACGAGAATATTGCGATTCGGAAAGTAGAAGGAGTCGTCGCTCGTCAGTCCGTGAGGATTGACGTCGATCGGGAAATTCTGCCTGTCCGACAATCCAAGCGATTGCACATACCGTTGGCTTTTGTCTATGTGGTAGTAAGCGTTGACCGCCTCAAAACCGTCTTCGGAACGATCGAAAAAGAATCCGTCCGCGCTCGGTAGTCGCGGCGGCGTATACGTGGTCGAACCGGCCTGGTTGACACCTACTATCTTAACGTGGGGGCCTTCAAGAACGTAGAGACCGGAGCCGTCGGTTGAAATATCCCTGAGCGATACGGCGCTGCGAGCGTCGTTGAGTTGCGGATTTGTCGCGTCGTCGGCGTCGCTATACGGCGCGCCATAGGAGGCGCCTGCTTTTGTGAGCGGATCCGGGTCATAGACAAAGCCGGACCCATCTGCAAAAACGCGCGACGACAGATATTTCTGCCTGGACGATGGTATTTTCGACGAAATACTTCCGACTACAGAAGAACCGTTTGAGGCATGTTCATGCCTGCCGAAGCGTTTTCCAAGTGACAGCCCTTCCTCTCTCGATGAAATGATCGCGCCTGTCCAGGCGTTCACCAAAACGACGATTTCAGACGGAAGATGAGACGGCCACACGATCAGGCGAAAAGCCAATAATGGCTTTTCGCCTGGATAAACAACCAACTCCGGTTCGGAGACGGTTCCTCCTTCTGGTGCAAACCGGCGGCGTGCAGACATCTGCGCGTCTTCTGCCCGAATCGAGGGCGACGAGTTAAAGTCCGCACCTTCGTCAATCGGTGTGTACGCGCTGAGAATCATCGTCGGTTTGTCTTCGCTGTCCAGATTGACTCGGACATATCGTCCGTCCACAGGGAATCCTTTGAAACGCTGCCGGAACGTTACGTGTCTGCTACGCGAAAGGCGCACGTCGTCAATGCGTTCAAGATTCTCCAGGGTCGGAGACCAACCAAACGAAGCCGATTCGCGCCGAAGAAGTGCCTCCGTAGACGGAAATGCATCGGTTTCTTCCATTCGATATTGGGCGCGCCGGACTCGACTGTCGACGTCGATTCGACCATCCGGTACCGGTCGTGTGCGGAAAACAATCCGAGAATCGGCGGTTCGGGTTTCCTGAGCCCGCGCGCCGCTCGGCAATACAAAACCCGCAGCCAGAACAGCCAGAACAGCCAGAACAGCCAGAAATATTATGCTGGATCGACGCAATGCGATTTCGCAGAGATGATGAAATCTACTTCATGTATGCCGGCTACCCCGAGATTACCCAAGGGCGCCACACGGCAGAATTTTGATACGATCCGTAGCCGTCCTATTCAGACGAGATCCGAGTTAAAGGTTTAGGCAAGAACCTGCGCGGCACTTCTGACGGCATCGACTTTGTTCAGCGCTTCCCACGAAAATTCCGGTCGACCGAAATGACCATAAGCCGCCGTCGCACGATACTGAGGCTTCAGCAGATCCAGCTCACGAATAATCGCCTGCGGTTGTAAATCAAAAACGTCTCGAATCACCTGGACCAGCCGGAAGTCGGGAATGGAGCCCGAACCAAACGTGTCGACGTGAATTGAAACCGGATCCGCTACGCCGATTGCGTAAGCGACCTGAACGAGCACCTCATCGGCCAGTTCGGCCCCGACCAGGTTCTTCGCCACGTGTCTGACGGCGTAAGCGGCACTTCGATCAACTTTCGAAGGATCTTTCCCGCTGAAAGCACCACCACCATGCGCACCTTTTCCACCGTATGTATCGACAATAATCTTGCGGCCCG
>CAZGOS010000002.1:0-54059 GCA_964527795.1 uncultured Rhodothermales bacterium
TCTCCAGGCAAGTGTCCGCCGGTTCCGGTTTTCGCCCCCTGACCCCCCTTAAAGTGGAATGCCTGGCATCGAGCGACCTTGTCCAGACTCCAGCCGAAACGGCCCGACGCCAGCTCATAGAAGTATCTGCTGTTGGCTTCCTGTTCTTCAGGAAGCATGCCGCCTTCACCCGAGCAGATGCCGGTGCCCGCCATCTCAGCTCCTTTCGCCAACGCCGTTTTCGCCTCTTCACTGAGTGCCCCGTAACTCATGTCGCTGACAAACAGCGGAATCTCCAGTCGGAGCGGTTTCTTCGCTCTCGGTCCAATCACAAGCTCCGTTGACACGTCGGCGGCGTCCGCAAGCGGACGTCGGGCCAGTTGGGCGGTGACGATCTGAATGTCGTGCCAGCGCGGCAGGTCCGTTAGTGGAACGCCCATCGCAGAGACTGGTCCGTGGTGCCCAGCCTTCGTCAGACCGGTACGCGCCAGTTCCTGAATCTGGCCGTTGTACGGCTCTTCGGACGTGCCGTGAACGTCCTGGTACAATCCCAGGTAATCGTCTCTTCGATACGGCTGTGGATGCCGGGCGGCCCAGGCTGCAATTTCATCCTCGTCAACGAGAACCGCGTCGCGTTCGACATCGATCCGGGCTCTGAATCGCTTCAGTACCTCCTCGTTGTTGTACTCGCTGACTCCCGTATCGTAGCGGTAATCCCAGTAATGAACCCCACAGATCAGATTCGGCCCGTCTATGAATCCGTCTGCCAGCAGCGCCCCGCGGTGGTGGCAGCGCCCGTACATGACGGAGACCTGATCATCATGTCGAATGACAACCAGATCAACATCGGCAACCAGTGCGTAGGCCGGTTCGCGATCGGCCAGATCGGACCATTTCGCGATGGTAAAAGGATTTGAAAGAATGGCAGGGCTCATTTTCGGATTTCTTGATGTGGTTCAGTGCTGTGACTCAGTTCTGTGGTTCCAGGTGAATGCAGGCATCGTGTTCCGTCATATTCAGAACCATATTCAGAACCTTATTCCGTGAATGCGTCGTCGAACGCCACGTCGGATGTAGGAAAATCAATGTCGCGGACAAATCCACAGGCTTCTTCGGCTCCGTGTTCACGATCCATTCCGCCATCCTCCCATTCAACCGAAAGCGGCCCCCTGTATTCGATTCTGTTTAAAGCCCGTATGATTTCTTCAAAGTCGATAGCACCGCGGCCCGGCGAGCGAAAATCCCAGTAGCGCCTGGCATCACCAAATTCCGTGTGCCCGCCAAATACGCCGGCCTGCGTAGGCGTAGCAGACCACCAGACGTCTTTCATGTGCACGTGATAGATGCGATCGGCAAAACAGTCGATGAATGCCACATAGTCGACACCCTGATACCCGAAATGGCTGGGATCGAAGTTGAAACCGAACGTTTCGCGTCGATCGAGCGCTTCGAGCGCACGCTCGGCACTGGCTATATCGAAGGCGATCTCCGTCGGGTGTACCTCGAGGGCGAACCGCACGCCAACCTCATCAAAAACATCCAGGATACCGTTCCATCGAACGGCAAAATCCGTGTATCCGGTTTCGATCAATGCCGAATCCACCGGTGGAAATGAATACAGAAGGTGCCAGATGCTGCTCCCTGTGAATCCATTGACCACGTTTACACCGAGGCGGGCAGCCGCCCGGGCCGTGTCTTTCATTTCTTCCGCAGCCCGGCTCCGTACACCCACCGGATTGCCGTCACCCCAGACGTGAGCGGGCAATATGCCTTCATGGCGACTGTCGATCAGATCGCAGACGGCCTGCCCCACGAGATGGTTGCTGATAGAGAACACCTGCAGGCCGTGGCTGGAGAGGATTTCTCGCCGGCCGTCGCAGTAATCGTCTTCCGCAAGTGCTCGTTTAACGTCGAAATGATCCCCCCAACATGCGAGCTCAAGACCGTCGTATCCCCACGCACGTGCCTTTTCTGCGAGCACTTCCAGTGGGAGATCCGCCCACTGTCCTGTAAAAAGCGTTACTGGTCGTCCCATATCCCCTTCCTCGGCTTCTCTAAATAGTGTCAGCGATCATTGCTGTGCAATTATTCGCCGGGCGGCTGATACCGAACGTCGAGCCACTCCCTGCGCATACTGCTTTCGACCACGGATTCAACAAAATGCACGCCACGAGTACCGTCCTGCACGGTTGGGAAATCAAGGTCATATGGATGTGGGTCCGAACCCGATATCCGTGCGGAGATCGTTCGGCCGGCGTTGCGATAGATATTGGCAAATGCCTCCAGGAACGCTTCGGGATGACCCCACGGAAACCTGGTACTGTGGCCGGCGATAGGGTGCAAATAGGGATTCCCGCGTTTCAGGATTTTCGTAGGCCGCTCGTGAAAACGGTGATAGAGCCAGTTTGGATGCTCCTGCGACCAGTCGAGCGAGGCTTCCGTTCCATAAATCCGGATGCGAAGGTTGTTCTCTTCACCAACGCTTATTTGCGATGCGTAAAGTATTCCTCTCGCCCCTCCTTCGTAGTGGATTAATACCGCGCCGTCATCATCGAGCTGTCTTCCTTCAACCATGATGGCCAGATCGGCAAGGAGCTCTTGCATTCGAAGCCCCGTGATATATCCGGCGAGATTTTCCGCGTGCGTTCCTATGTCCGCAAGGGCGGAGGAGAGTCCGGCGCGTCTCGGATCGGTTCGCCACTCAGCCTGCTTATTGCCCTCGACCTCCTGCATCGTGGCCAACCATCCCTGCGGGTATTCGACGACGATCTTTCGGATCGTCCCCAGTTCCCCGGCACGAACCATTTCGCGCGCATGCTTGACCATGGGATAACCGGTGTAGTTGTGCGTCAGAACAAATATCACATTGTGCTCGTCTACGAGCCTGCATAACGATTCAGCCTCGTCCAGGGTATTCGTAAGCGGTTTGTCGCAGATAACGTGGAAACCGGCTTCGATAAAACAACGTGCGACCTCGAAGTGCAGATGATTTGGTGTCACGACTGAAACGAAATCAATGCGGTCGCCCTCCGGCAGGGCGCTCTCGCGTTCAGCCATTTCCTGATATGAATCGTAAACACGGTCAGGATTCAGAAAAAGCGTCTCACCCTGCCCTCTGGACTTATCGGGGTTCGATGAAAAGACGCCTGCCACCAGATCCATTTCTCCGTCCAGAGCAGCCGCCATGCGGTGAACAGCGCCAATGAATGCGCCCGGACCACCTCCAACCATGCCGTATCTTAGTTTCCTCTTCATAATTCAATTCGAACGATGCTGTTCATTAATCGGGAATTCCAATATCGGAAACGGTGTTATTGAAGACTCCGGAAATGCTCGGCTCCATTTATTCTTTATCGTTTTATTCTTTATCGTTGAATAATACGGTCCGGAAGCAATCGATTGTACTTTATTCATTCCGGAAACGGAGCCATCCGTCACATCGATTTGCACAACAGGAAAGCGCCGACCATATTGATCGTCGACGACGAGGAGGATATCCTCGATTTACTCGCTTATAATCTTGAGCGAGAGGGATTTCTTACCCTGGTCGCAAAAGATGGGCAGAAGGCTATCAACATCGCTGAATCGACTAGTCCCGACCTCATCATTTTGGACGTGATGATGCCAAATGTCGACGGCCTGGAAGCGTGCGTTCTGCTTCGTGAGCACCCTGTGCTTGAACATGTTCCAATCTTGATGCTGACGGCCAGGACCGACGAGGAGGACCACGTTCTGGGCCTCGACGCGGGTGCGGATATCTATCTCACAAAGCCTATATCGTTACCGGTTCTTATCAGTCAGGTCAGGGCAGCACTTCGTGGTTCCGGGCGTATTGATACTGAAACGAGGACGATTCGGGTGCATGACCTGGTAATTGATCGCGAACGCTACATCGTTCGCAAAGCCGGAGAAGAAGAACAATGCTTTCGACTTCCCCGAAAAGAATTTGAACTGCTGTTCTTTCTGGCTTCCCGACCCGGGGTGGTTTACTCAAGACAGGACCTCCTGGATTACGTCTGGGGTACGGATGTGTTTGTCGTCGATCGTACAATCGATGTTCACATTCGCAAGATCAGGGAGAAAATCGGGGGCCGTTATATTGAAACGGTAAAGGGAGTGGGCTACCGTTTCTTAGCCTGAACCCGGCTGTGCGATTGTGAGTATTCCTGGTTACCTAAATTTCTGTCGGCACAATTCGTATGAAGCTGCGCGCGCGTAAAAGAAGACTTGTCAACATCACCGCCCGGCAAGCTTTAAAGATGCACGGCCTGTCAGGCAAGATTGCCATGCTTACAGGGGCCCTGACCGGCACGTGTGCCCTTCTGATTATTCTCGTATATGGAACTGATGTAATAATCCCCGTAGCGATTTTCGTTGGTATCTCCATCTTCGCGACCTATTACTCGGCAAGGCATTTTCTCGATGCCCGCATAGAGCTTGCACGGTCGACACTACGGCGAACCCGGAAATACAAGTTCGGCAAGCTTGATGAGGCGGACTTCCCGAAGGGCGACGAGTTGAATGAACTCATTCGCCAGGTGTACCGAACGGGTCAATTACTCGAGCGAGAGATCAGGCAACTCAGACAGGTCGCCGATTATCGTCGTGCATTCATCGGCAATGTCTCGCATGAATTGAAGACACCCATATTTTCCATTCAGGGATACGCGGAGACGTTGTTGGAAGGCGCTCTGGAGAATCCGGACGTGAATCGCAGATTCATTGAACGAATTGTCCGGAACGCTGATCGTCTGAGTAGTTTGACGAGCGACCTGATCGAGATTTCACGGATAGAATCGGGAGAGCTCAAAATGCATTTTGTGCCGTTCGGGCTATACGATATTGTTTCCGAAATATTCGATTCCCTGGAACCCAATGCGGCGAAAAATCAAATCAGAATGCGTGCGTCAATTCCTTCCGATCTACCACATGTAAGCGGTGATCCCCAACACATCCGACAAGCCCTTGTCAATCTTCTGGACAATGCCATCAAATACACCGATGCAGGCGGCGAAGTGAAAATATCCGCGCAGACGCAAAATGGATCCGTGCTGATAGCCGTCTCGGATACAGGAATAGGCATTGCAAAGAAGTATATTCCCCGCGTCACCGAACGATTCTTTCGCATTGACAAAAGTCGATCGCGTTCTGCCGGCGGCACCGGCCTCGGCCTGGCAATCGTCAAGCATATCCTGGCGGCCCACCAGCAGAATCTTCGGGTGTCAAGCAAACCGGATGTCGGATCGACTTTTCGATTTCAGCTACCCGTAGCAGGGAGTAAGACAGCCGTGGGTGAATAACATTCAACCCGGAATCGGTGTGCATTCCGATCACGGTTTCTGGAGCGCACCGGATCACAGACCTGTGCCTCGGAGAAGACACGGCTCAGGTATTGATTGACGATGCCGAAGAGGGAATCCTTTTTATCGGCTATTGATCGGGTGCGGAAACGGGCTCAGAAACGGGCGCAGAAATCGGTGCAGAAACGGGTGCAGAAACGGGAACGGACGTTAACCAACCGTAGGGATCGTTACCTTGTTCCAGAATATCGAAGAACGCCTCCTGCAATCTCTTTGTAATCGGACCACGTTTGCCCTCACCAACTACGTGATGATCCACCGCTCGAATCGGACTGATTTCAGCCGCCGTTCCCGTAAAGAACAATTCATCGCATATGTAGAGAATCTCCCGTGGCAACAGTTGTTCATGAACGGAAAGACCCATGTCGCGGGCGATCCTGATCACGGAATTGCGCGTAATGCCCGGCAGAATGGAAAGCGCCGTCGGAGCTGTATAGAGAGCACCGTCCTTCACAACGAACAGGTTCTCGCCGCTGCCTTCAGCCAGGTATCCGTCAATGCTCAGCATGATGCCTTCGGTGAAGCCGTTCAGGACGGCGTCCATCTTCACGAGCCCCGCATTGAGGTAATTTCCTCCCGCTTTCGCCATTGCCGGGAATGTATTCGGCGCCATGCGATTCCAGGAAGCTACCTGCACGTCAACACCTTTTTCCAGCGCATCCGCTCCCAGATAAGCTCCCCATTCCCACACGGCGATGTAGGTCTCGACCGGATTTTTGAGCGGATTGACACCCATCGGTCCTACACCTCGGAAAATCAGAGGTCTTATATAACAGGCTTCGAGTCCGCTGTTTGTTATCGTGTCGATGGTTGCCTGTTCCAGTTCCTGGGTCGTGTAGGGCGAAGCCATGCGATAGATTTTCGCTGAATCTACCAGACGCTGCGTATGTTCACGAAGACGAAATACGCTCGAACCTTTATCCGTTTTGTAGCAGCGAATGCCTTCAAAAACAGAGGTTCCATAATGCAGCGCATGGGTAAGGATGTGCACTTTTGCCTCGTTGTGAGGAATAAGCTCTCCGTTGTACCAAATATCCGGTTCAGGCATGGCTTCTCTCCACTCTTCGGTTAAACTGAGGATCCCGGGATGAACCCAACCCACGTAGCCGACTGGAAATTACGCCTGAATGAACCCACCCTGTAGAAAAAAGGTTCGAATTGCGTGTCAATACGGCGGGAATACGACCATCTGAGACGATTCAGGTACCCTCGTACCGGTTCGTATCCATCCAACCATTCGGGCCCTTACCGTTTTCCTCGTGCAAGACGGTAAATAGTCGCCAGAATCTTTACAGACGCCTGATAAGTACCAGAAAGGGTACCGGTAACTTTTGACGTGCCAATGCGTTTTCGGTACGAGACGGGCACCTCGATGTACCGGAGCCCGTGCTGAACCGCCTTGATCTGCATCTCGATCGTCCAGCCGTAGGTGCCTTCTCTCAATTCGAGGCGATCGAGATCCCGTAGTCGTATTGCGCGAAAAGGTCCCAGATCGGTGAAGTGTGCGTTCCAAAAAAGGCGCATCAGAGCACATGCCAGCTTGTTGCCCAGGATGGCCTGCGGTAACAAGGCTCCAGGTTGCGAATTTCCACGAACGCGCGAACCGATCACAAAATCTGCTTCATCCCGGAGGATCGGCTCCACTATGCGACCGATTTCTTCCGGATAGTCACTGTAATCACCGTCGAGGAACGCAAGAATATCCGCGCCGTGCCGGCGGGCCCAGTCGATACCCGTCAGACAAGCGTATCCGTACCCCCGTCGTTCCTCCAATAATACAGTCGCGCCTTCGGCTCTCGCCCTGTCGGCTGTTTGATCTGTGGAACCGTTGTCGACTACGACGACGTCCGCGACCATGTGCCTGGGAATCGCACGAAGAACCATTGCAATTGACTGCTCTTCGTTCAAGGCTGGAATAATGACAATCGTCCGCATCGAAATTGAAGGCGCTGGAGCCTGTTTGGAGTCGATGTCCGCCCGAGAACAGGGTCTAATTTGAAATCACTATCTCGGAGTCTGTTTGTCAACGAATCCGATCACGCCAACGGCCGAGGAATCGAGCGTCCACTGCAGTTCAAATCGACCTAACGATCCAAAGAATCCGTGTGCGTTCTGCAGGTTGACCGGATTATCTATGCGCTCCCATTCAGGGCTCTGTACGGAGACAAACGCTCCGACGCTTCTCAATTCGATAGCAGGACCATCCGTCGGCCATCCAATGTCTCTGAGAACAACCTGCTGATCCCTTTTGAGATAGGCGTCGAATTCCCACCCGTTTACTTTTAGTCGCCCGTCCTGGTCATATTGGATGAATACGGTCGTGATCGCATTCTCGTTGGGACGTGAGACCTCATACCGCATTGCGATATGAAGGGGCGGCGCGTCCAGCCCCTCGATGAAAATCACCTGGCTGAATTGCAACGTATCACCCACCGGTTCGCTTGCGAAAAACGATGGTCGTCCGGGGATGGTGGTCGTCGCTTTTGCTGCCGGTTCGCCTCTCCTCCAGACTTGAAGCTCATAGGTGTGATCGAATAGAGGCGTGAAAACGCCCGAAAACAGATGTGCTATCGACCCGTCGAACAATTCCACCGGCGAATCTGACCATGTGACGACTTCCGACGTCTGTACGTCCACCGACTGTATGGAAATCTCATGCAAACTCGGGTTTTCGGCAAGCACAGTCGCGGTGAGCGCGTTTATCCGGACGGTTTGAGTATCTGAATCTGAATCCAGGAATCCGTGGATCGCAAAGACCTTCTCCGCATCATCCGTCAATGGAGAGATTGTATTGTCACAACCGGGCAGGACCGTGAGGCCCAACAACCAGCAGGCAACAACCGCAGATATGTACCGACTCCCTTTCATCTATCGCACATCAACTTTGATTCCGACAGACGGGATTAACGGAAGCTGATCTACACGATCACCCGTAAATATATTGTACGAAAAAATGTTCGAGCGGTCGTAAACGTTTATCACACCGAGTTGTAGTGTCACCTCAATCCGATCAAACGTGAAGCGTCGCTCGAACGATATATCAAACCGGTGATACGGTGGAAGCCTTGCTCCGTAAAGCGTTGCACGAGAAACGTAGGTCTTGCCCGGCCGAGTCAATCCGCCCGACTCGGACAGCGAATGCGGGTCCAAACGCCGATAATACCCATTGACCTGTGTGAACGGAAGTCCAGAGCCAAATTGCCACCGAGCACCCAACTTGTTTCGTCCGAATTCGAGTTGAGCCATCGCATTGACCTGGTGGCGACGGTCGTGTGGAGGGAAGAATTCGATCGAGTCGAACTGCAGGACTGTCTCGACGCCGGGGATCAGAATTCGCCTCTCGGTTCCGGTTGTTCGCTCGTACTTGACTTCTGCCAGGCTGTAGCTCACTCCGGCATAAAATGAAGGCAGGTTCACTTCCGCTTTGAAGTCGAGGCCTTTTGCATTTCCGGACACCTGTCCAAATCTCGTTTTTCCTCCTACTTCCTCGGAAAAAACCGGAAACGTCAGATTCTTCAACCACTTCCGGTATCCTTCGACGGTGAGTTCAAGCCATGGGAATACGCGGCCTTTCCAGCCGCCGATGATATGGGTCGCTTCCGGTACGGCAGAATCCTGCGGGGAAGCCGCCCAGATCGTAAACACCTCCGAAACGTCCTGTTCGTTGTTCAGACCGACGATCTGCTGAAAATATCTGCCCCAGGCAATGCTGAACTGATGTTTGCTCAAGTTTCCGGCAGGCTGCAGAATCGCACGGATGCGAGGGCCGATCGACATTTTAAGACCATGCGAGAATGATTCAACGCGGACTCCAGGCTCTATCCTCAGCCTGTCAGCCACGATGAACCGCATGTCTATAAATCCACCTCCGCTCGTCACGGCAGCGTTAATGGGATTCTGACTGTGACTCAGCCGATAGGTGAAGCGATTCAGATTCCCGAATATGCCCGTATGGATCTGTGTATCGCCGAGCAGGTAGTGATATTTCATCTTCAGTGTAAAACCTTCCACTTCCGATTCCCGGAATTCATCTTCCGTGAGACGGAATTCACTGTCCATGCGTGTAAAGTGAGTAGCGAACTCGAACATGGCCGGATAGTCCGGCGGCATGTAGAGGTATTGCACTCCGTAGGCTTGATTGTTCCACGACGATTTCCTGACTCCCATTTCATCCGCGGAGCCCTTCGCCAAAACGTTGCCTTCATCGAACGTGCGGAGCCCCGTGATGGAGACGCTGCTCGTGCTCGTCAGAAACGCGTGGAACTTGGCAAACAGGTCTCCAAAGCGAAACGGAAGCTCTTTACCCAGAAGATCGGGCGCCAGGCGCTCAATCACCGATTCGCGAAACGACACCAACAGGGATACATCGTTTTTGACAACAGGAACTTCAATTCGAAAACCACTCAGAAAAGGTGCGATCGATCCCGATGCCTGGACGCGTTTCTTATTGCCGTTCGTTGTGGCGATATCGATCACAGACGAGATACGCCCGCCGTACTGCGCGCCAAATCCGCCGGCATAGACATCCGTGTACGAAATGATATCGGCCGGAAATGCCGAATAAAAGCCCACAATGTGAAAAGGCTGGTAGATGGGGATACCATCCAGCAAAAACAGGTTCTGCGTGGGCGTTCCCCCTCGCACGAACAGGTGCCCACCCCGGTCCCCGGTTGAAACAAAACCGGGCAGGGTAAGCAGGTAACCGGCCAGGTCATATGTGACATCCGGCATGGGTACCCGAGCCAGATCGGAAGGATGAATGGTCTCCAGTCCGGCGACGAAGCGACCTGCCTCATTTCGAACGGATTCTACGACGATTTCATCCATTTCTGCATCGACGAGGGCAAGATTGACGTCAACGAAGACATCTTCTCCCAGTCCAATCTGAAGCGTATCACTCCATGTTTCGAACCCAACGAACGATACGTACAGCGCATAACGACCCGGGAGAATTCTATTGAAGGAAAAAAGGCCCTTTCTGGTGGTCGCTATGCCGCGCCTTTCTCCTTCAAAATCGTCGAGCAGGACGGTTGCGCCCACGAGCAGGTCGCCTGCTTCTGCGTTCCTTACGAGTCCACGAACGCTCGCCCGCTGAGCTACTGCTTCGCCAACGTGGACCAGTGCCACCATGAGCAGAATGACCGTTTGAATAGTACGTATAGTGGGTGGAATCATACTTCTCAAAACGACAAGCGAACGGGGGGTTTGTCAGGATTGAAAGAAATTACTCCTGAGCGGTGGAACCGCTCCAATAAAACCAATAGAGTATTATAATTTGTACCGATCTTTGAGCTGTTGGGCACTTAAGATAATCTGTGTTTTCATTTTCTACGTTTGGCCATGCAGCAACATGTTCGATGGATAATATTCGGCGTCATCGCTCTTTTCATCGCACTCGTTCTGATAGACTCGTTGGGCTATTTTGACGACAAATCGTATTACGAAGTGCCGCACGGTAGCCACGCGCACTATCTACCCAAGGATTGCGTTCCACCGCTGCCAGTGAGCAGGGCACCGACCACGCGCCCGGGTCCGGGGATGACGGTTAATTGTCAGGGCCGGCTCGTACCGGAATAGGTTCTACTCTGTCGCGACTCTTAAAAGGGCATTACCGGCTAGCCGGACGGATGTCAAAGTCAATTCGGGGTGCAGGATGGCGAGGGGTTCTCGTCAGCGCACAACCGTAACGAGCCGTTTTGCAACTGAATCTCCGGATGAGATCTCAAGCGCATACACGCCGGAGACTGTGGCCGGCGGTATCAGGATGGTCCGAATGAAGGTGCCGGCATAGGTTGATTCCAGGTGATACGTCGCAACGAGGCGTCCGACCATATCGACGAGCGTCACGATCACAGGCCCGGCTGATGGAAGATCGAGTCGCAGATTGATCTCGTCGGAAGCCGGATTCGGATAGGCCGTCACGTCGAACCGCGTTGGTGGAATCTTCTTCGTCACTTGAACAAACGGTTCCCGCAGAATGCGACGGTCCGGATCAAACTCTACACCGGTGGCTGCTGCATTCAGGGGCAGCAAATAGACCTGCATTCTCTCTGAGTTTTCAACCATGATCCTCTGATCTCCAGCCTCGGTGTGGATCAATAGTTCGATCGGCATGCTGAATGCGCCTACATTCGATTCATCGATTCCTTGAATTTGCTCGATCTCGATCATAACGGCATGGTCGGAACCGAGGGAAGCTGCCGTCCAGTCAAGTTCGTATCGGGGATATCCCGTACCGCTTGTTACCCATTCATCGAAAAATGTCGTCAGATTCAGTCCCGATACCTGCTCCGCCACACGCTGAAAATCCTCCGACTCCGCCGTTGAGTACCGAAGGGATGCATCGCTCGAAAACGCTCGAAGAATCTCTCGGAAAGATTCATCTCCGACCATGGAGCGTAGCATGTACAGAACCATGGCCCCTTTTGAATACACACGGCTGCTCCGGAATAAATTCGAGACGCTCGTCGTATCCTCAACGACAAGTGTGCCCGTCGCCGTTAGAGCACGCGAGTAATAAAGATCGAAGATGGTCTGGAAGGTGTTGGGGAACCGTTCGGGGTTCGACTCCCAGAACAGCAACTCGCTCATCGTGGCAAAACCTTCGTGCAACCACAGATGTGGCCATGTTTTATTCGTGATCAAATCGCCGAACCACATGTGTCCCAGCTCGTGGGCTACCAGTCCCAAACCCGAATTCCCCATCGAAGTCATGGTTTGATGCTCCATGCCACCGCCAAACGTAACATGCGCATGTCCGTACTTCTCTTCCGGGAACGGGTACGGCCCGAACCAGTGTTCGAACACCGGCAGAACTTCCAGAACTCTCTTCCATCCGTTCGTAGGGCCCGTGCCTTCGTAGTGGTTGGACCCCTGGTAGACGTAATGGAGGATAGGCAATGAGAGCGGTCCAAACTGAGAGGCCAGAGAATCCGGTCGCTCATATACCTGCTCGCGCACAACGTATCGACCGACAGCGAGAGAGACCAGATAGGACGAAATCGGATAGGCGTGAACCCAGTCGTAGGTAACCGTTCCGTCTCCGTTTGACGTCTCGGTTCTGAGCAGGCCGTTGGAGCCGGCGCGCAGATCCGCCGGTGTGCGAACCGTGACGCGTACACTGTCGGCCTTGTCGGACGGATGATCCTTGTTCGGCCACCACTCTTTTGCACCGTACGGCTCGGAGAGCGTCCAGAGATAGGGATCTCCGTTATTGAGGGTGCCCCATACGAACGTGCCGAAGCCGCCTCCGGTCGGATTGCCGGCGTACTCGATCGTAACCTCGATCGTTTCCCCTGCCTGAGCCTGCGTCGGTAATTGAATCGAGACGACTTTATTCGAATGGGTGAACGCCAGAGCACTATTATTGTCCGCTGTTACGGAAACCACGTTCATGGTTTGGGCAAGGTCCAGCTTCAGCACGTCGAGCGGAAAAGTCGCTTTGCCACGCACGGTTACGGATCCCCGCAGAACGGGATCGCGACCCGGATTCACGTCCAGATCCAGACGATAATGCTTCGCGTCGAATTCCGGTGAGGCGAGCGATGCCTGTTTGCCGTATGCTCCGGACGCCGTACCGGTCAGGTGGTCCAGGGACAAAATCTTCCCAGCCGCACACAGGGCTGCGCCGTCATTTTCGTTGATAACAGTCTGCCCTTTCGCCTGCACAGACAACAGTAAGAGCAGACAGAGGGTGCCTATAGATTTCTTCATATCCATTGTACACAGACGAGCGAAATGCATGAAGAAGACGCATCGAAAAATAGCCGTGTGGGACTGAATCCCCAAGGCATCTGCGTTCGTAGCACTCTCCGCTCCGAATTCTTCATTTAATCGATACAGAACGCCCAGCCATGATCGCCTATATCCTGCATCTGTTCCTGACCGCAAGTCTTTTTACCTCTCCTTTAACATTCGACAAAAAGGAGATATACGCTTTCGTAAACGTGACGGTCATTCCCATGACCGGAGAAACGGTTCTTGAGAATCAGACAGTAGTCATCCGGGGGGACCGAATTGTAGCCATAGGACCCTCGAGCGAGGTCGAAGTCTCTCAGGATGCCGTGCGCATCGATGGGAATGGTCGATATCTCATCCCCGGACTCGCAGAGATGCACGGGCATATTCCACCGCCCACCCAATCTGCACAGGAAATTGAGAACGTATTGTTCCTGTATGTGGCGAACGGCATTACGACCGTCCGCGGCATGCTCGGATATGCCAATCAGATGGAGCTGAAAAAGAAGGCTCTTGCTGGAGAAATCGTTTCACCGAATCTGTACCTGGCAGGACCCAGTTTCAATGGGAATTCCATCCGTTCGCCGGAACAAGCCACCGAGAAGGCTCGGGCGCAAAAGGCTGAAGGCTGGGATCTGATAAAGATCCATCCGGGACTCTCACGGGCGGAATATGACGCCATGGCCGAAACCGCACACGAATTGGAAATGCGTTTTGGTGGACACGTCCCGTCAGATGTGGGTATTTCCCATGCGCTGGATATGGGCCAGGAAACGTTTGACCATCTGGACGGCTACCTGGAATACGTGGCCGACAAGAATGGCTATGTAGATGAGGATAAGCTCACTGAAATCGTCAGGAAAACAAAAGAAACCGGTGCCTGGGTGGTGCCCACGATGGTGCTCTGGGAAACCATCCTGGGCGCTTCCGACCTTGAAAAAATGAGATCCTATCCCGAATTGGAGTACGTTTCGCCGCACGCCGTACAGGGTTGGGTGAACGCGTTCCGGCAGCGCATCAGCAGTCCGCAATACGATCCCGTGATATCCTCAAATGTCGCGAAGTCCAGGATCCACATACTGGCCTCTCTTCATAAAGCCGGCGTTCCTGTTCTCATGGGAACGGATGCACCCCAGCAGTTCAGCGTACCCGGATTCTCGCTGCACCGCGAGTTGGAACGCATGCTTGATGCCGACATGTCGCCGTACGAGATTCTGAAGTCAGGAACGTACAATGTCGGGCTCTATTTTAAGGACCAGGATAATTTTGGAACGATTGAAGTAGGTCAACGAGCCGATCTGCTCTTGCTGAACCGAAATCCCCTCGACGACGTTCGAAATGTTTCAGCGCGCGCGGGTGTGATGGTACGCGGAACGTGGATCTCGGACGACGACATCCGCGATCGATTGAAGGAGATTGCACGCTCCTATTCCAGTTGATCAGCCTATTGGCCTGACGTGCCCCCGTCTGGCCAGTCCGGATTGGGCACAGGCATCTCGGCCCCGGTTTCTTTTCGCCAGTCGCGCAGGAGACGCAGTAGTCTGTTTGCCACGTCGGGCTCAATCGCAGCGATATTTTTCGTCTCGGATGCATCGGCTTCGAGGTCGTACAGTTCGATACTGCCATCTTCGAACCACTCTATCAATTTATACCGGCCCATTCGAATGGCTCCGGACGGTCGATTCCCGGAGCCATGATAATGCGGGAAATGCCAGAACAGCGGTCGGCTGTCTATCTCGGCTTCCCCACTCAGAATCGGCACAAGACTTCGGCCGTCACGCGCATCGTCCGTACGGGGAGACAATCCGGCCAGGTCTTCCAACGTAGCGTAAATATCCGTAGTCGAAGCCGGCCCGGTCCGAATTCCGCCCGCCTCTGTTTTGCCCGGCCACATGACGCTGAAAGGTACCCGGATGCCGCCCTCGTAAAGCCAACCCTTCCCTGCCCTGAGCGGATCGTTGGAAGTGGGCATGGATGTGCGACCGGCTGCCAGGGTGCTCAGACCCCCGTTGTCAGATACAAAAACTACGGCCGTATGATCGGCGATCCCGATCGCTTCCAGCTCGGATAGAATTTTTCCGACGCTCCGGTCCGTACTCTGAATCATTGCAGCATAAACAGGATGGTTCTGACAGCGCCGTGTAGTTGCGCGGCCACTTTCCGGGGTATAAACGGCTTGCCGGCATTCGCCCGGTAGCTCAGCTTTCCGACGAAACACATTGACCAGCTCCTCCTTGGCCTGAAGCGGAGTGTGCACGCTATAATAGGCATGAACCAGCAGGAAAGGCCCCTTTGCATTCTCTCGGATGAACGAGAGACTTTCGTCCGTGAGGCGGTCGGTCAAATATTCTCCCTCCTGCCCGCCTTGCAGACCCGGCACATCCCAGAAGGAATTTGTCGGGTGCTCATAGGGATAAAAATACGAGCCCGGTTGACCTGCGGCATGGCCACCAATGTTTGCATCGAATCCCTGTTGTTCCGGGAGGAATCCATCGCCTCCCAGGTGCCATTTTCCAACAAATCCGGTCGCATATCCCGACTCCCGGAATCGTTCTGCGATCGTCACCTCGTCCAGCGGAAGTTGCCTCCGGTACTCAGCCTGAATCAGTTTCCCTTTCTGCTCTCCCCCGATCCAGTTCGTAATTTTTACACGCACAGGATGTTTGCCGGACATAATACTAGCCCGCGTCGGCGAACAGACAGGACTTGCGGCATAAAAAGATGTAAATCTCGTACTATTATTGAACAAACGATCAATATTAGGTGTTTCGTAAAAAGAACTGCCATAAATACCCGTATCCGCCCAACCAAGGTCGTCCACTATGAATAGAATCACATTCGTGCGTGGCGCCGGGGTGCACGAGGTCAGAGACAAAAGAATCGCGAGTAGCGCAATGGTTTGCAGACGATAGAGCCCGCTGGATCTTGCCATGGTATTCTTTTCGTTCGAACTCGGAAATTCGTACTCGGAGAGCTGCGTGCGCCCCAATATAACCAGACATTCACCTCGTATGTCGGAATCGTCAATTGACCTCTGTTTCCAGAAGCAGGATCTGAGACGGTGCCGGACCCACGGTGAACGACGACAATTCCGTGCCGTCCCGATTCAGAACGACTACTGAACCAGAGGACGTAAAATCCGGAAACGCACCCGCGCTGCTCCTTGGAAACCTCCCGACGTACAACAGCTCGCGAGAGGCATCGTAGGCGATGCCCGACAACCCTATCAATCCGTTTTGGGGCTCCAGTACGAACGAGTGTTCAAGCGAATGCGTTAGTGCATTGATGCGATAGATCGTATTGACATCCCCTGCCGTGGCGTAGAGTTCTTCGGCTTGAGCAACGTAATAGCCTGCGACTGTACCGTTCGTGGCTCCCAGCTGCGTACCCAGCTCGATTCGAGTCGTAACCGTTTCGGAGTCTGTGGCGAAGAAAACGATGGAGCCGTTAGTCTTCGAAAGTATCTGACTGAAATCGTCGTTGTAAACGGTTTTCCCGGTACACAGAATGATCAGCTCGATTGCGTGTCTGACGAACAGATCACGAGGACCGTCGCACGGAACTTCGATCGTCCGCGCGTTTTGTTCGCCGACGGCGAATACGGATAGCGTTCGGCCGCTCCCGAGATTCCCGTTATTCGCCACGTATATCCTACCCCCGAGTTCGGTGATGCCTTCAGGTACCTCGCCCACCGTTATGGGATCGCCGGCCTCGTTTGAAGAAACGGATACCGGTACGACCACGCCGTTCGAACCAAACACAAGATTGCTCACATAGGCCGTTCCGCCGACAATAACCATGGCACGCGGGGCGGGCAGGCTCTCCATCTGACCAATAGCGCCCATCGTTTTCAGGTCCACGATACTGACGCGTCCAACCGAAAACGTATTGACGAGGGCATATAAACGGACGCCGTCGAACACAAGTCCCTGCAGGAAGCCATTCAGGGACGGGCTGTGTCGTACCTCTTCGGTTGCTGGATCGTAGCTGGAAATGGTGCCATTCTGATCTCCGAAATTTCCTCCGTTTGCAACAAGAACCGTTCGCAGGTTCTGTCCCGGTACGTCATTACCGGAATTGACGGTGTCGCATCCCGTCTGAAGGCTCAGAGACGAAAGGCAGAGGAATATAACTGATGTGCGATAAATGCCTGTTTTCATGACTTTCCTGAGGACTTGTATTTAGTGGCCCGACTCGAACACGATCGATACGCGCACGTGCCGGGGCGGCATTGGATAGAAACGAATGGATTCATTGGGCTGGTCGGCGGCGTTCTCAACCGCAACAACAAAACGAAGCGCGCCCGTGGCAAGCGGCTCAGTTGCTCTGAGTCGAACCGTTACGTCGCGACCCGCACGAAGGAACTGCGTCTCGTCGGACGTAACGAACTGTTTCCCGGTCAGCGAGAAAATGACGTCGACGCCAAACCGATCAGATCCTGCAGAGATGAGGGATTTGAATACATGCATTGGCACGTATCGCAATTGATTCCCGTAGGAGCGGGTATCACGATCCGAGCGGTCCTCCACACGGCTGAACGTGTGCACGACGCGACCGAGAAGTGAGTATGAATTCCCGATGGAATGACGAACAGTAAGGCTCGTTTCGATTCCCCTTCCCGATGTACGGCCAATGTTATCGGGAGTCCACGTCTGTATGGATGGCCCGGCCAGTCCGGGCCGCCACACGATCTTATCCCTCAATTCGCTTACAAAGAGAACCGTCTCAAACGATGCTTCGAACGTGCGACCTCCTTTTTGAAGCGAGATCCCAAAATCGGCGGACCATCCGATTTCGGATTTCAAATTCGGATTACCGCCGGGAATCCAGTAACGCTCGTTGAATGTGGGAGCGCGAAACACACGGGCTATGCTGCTTCGGATCGTAAGATTCTTTTGACGAAACGGTTGAAAACGCGCTGATATCGAAGGAAGCAAACCGAATTGTTTGTCCTCGCGGGTCCGATATGCAGCAACAGCCAGACTCGGCGTTACGGATATGTGCGATGCGGACCGGCCGGCTGAAACTCGAGAGGCAATTCGAAACTGTTTTTGACCGTTGCGAAGATCCGTTCGATCGATTCCGATCGTGCTGCTGTGTTCAATCCACCACTTGAGCGACAAAGCGTGACGACCGTTGCTGCGAACGTCGAGCGTCTCAGTCTGAAAACGGTCGTGTGTGTCCTGAGCCGCCTGGAGATAGTGCAGAGAACTCCTCACGTACGACAACCCCAATCGAAGGCTTCCTCCGTGCACCGCCATCTGCTTTCCACCCCAGATACGAGACGAACGATCCTTTTGTCGCGCCCAGATCGGTTCTGCATTGGCCGGACCTGGTATTCCTCGCCGTCCGTCACTGAGCCAGACCGCCCAGAACCAATTTCCTGTCTCCGTTTCACCTTCGACCCGGGCATAGAGGTTTCGTGTCGACCGGTCCGCTCCCCGGCGATGTCGCACGGCCCGTTGCACATTTGAAGGGTCCACGTATGGAAAGTCGCTATCGAATTTTGACCCGTCTATGGCAACCAGGGTGCGTAATCCGCGCCATGGCAGTGAAACGGATGCGCCCAGCTGTCGCCGCCCGTACGCACCCACCGTACTGTTGATGCGGTAACCCGCTTCAGAGGACGGACGAATTCCTCTCAGACTGATCAATCCCCCCAGTGCGTTGTGTCCGGACTCGGAGAACGCTGCACCGTGACCGATCGAAATCGACTGAACAAATGTAACGGGAAGAGTTGTCAGATCTATTTGGCCTGACTGAGGATCCATCAGGCGAAAACCGTCAAGGAGAATCTGCGTGTGCGTACTACCCGCACCCCTGAGTGAGCCGGTCGCCAGACCCGACGGGCCTCTTCGGGATACGAAAAGAAAACTCTCGGCATACAGGAGATCTGCGACCGACTCACCGGAGCGAAACGCCAGACGCTCGTCAGAAAGTCGGCTGATGTGAAGCGATCGATCCACTTCGCGAAGGGCAAGAGAATCTATAATAACGATCTCGTCGAGAACGAAAGTCGTGTCGCTTTCAACCTGAGCACGGACAGTACACGCCAGAAAGGCGAAGATCAAGTACGAAACTGCCTTTTTAAACATAAAAAGCCTGAACCTCTTAATGAGGCACAGGCCAGGTACGTTGGAGCGACGCCTTGAAACTGCGGCATGATCGCTCGTCGGAACCGCAACATGCACCTCTTTTCCCGGAGGTAATGGTCACGAACGACTCCAGGCAGGTATCCTGGCTCACAACGGTGAATGCATGACGCATTCTACGACCACAGACTCCAATATTGCCTTCCGATCCCATTATGGACCGTGGCTCCATCTTCTTAATCTGTGTGCGTCCGTTGTTTACAGTTGCGGGAACAGCGCCGGCTTTTGCCCTTCGTCTTTCCGTCTTCTTTCCGGACTACCTGTGGCCAAACCACGTGGAAAAAGGACCGACTTCCCTGCAAACCGCTTCGGAGAGCGGTCTTCTCTGGAGAGCGTATGTAAAAGAACATCGGAAGGTAGACTGCGCTACTCTCGCATTCAAGAACCGCCAGGAAACCACAGCGTTTAGCCCGGCGGAATCCTGTTTCGACTGTTACCTTGGTCGACAGGATTGCGGCCTTTTTCGAGTGCCTGTGACAACGCTTTTCACAACGTTGGTCAAAACGTTGGTCAAAACGCCGTTCACAGTCTTTCTCATAATCTTTCTCACTTTCTTACTCAAAATGCAATCGACTCGCCATGGATATTCGCCCGCGTTTCGTACGATTATGCCTCATCGGAATCTCTCTAGTGTGCTTCTGTCAAGTCTCCCGGGCACAATCGCCGTCGTCGTACGCAGACACTGTTCTCGTCACTCTGGAATCTGCCGTTCAACGAGCGCTTGATATCAGCCCAGAAATCGGCGCTGTCGGAGCCGAACGCGACTACGCTGCAGCACGTTGGAGATTTGCGAAGGCCTTCCGTTACCTCCCGGAATTTGAGCTTGTCTCTGCCCACTCTTTGTCGCCGGGACTGAAAAATGATGAAGGCATACCCAGAGACGAGTTGTACCTGTATCCGGACGTTCGAAACGACTGGAATCGACTATTGCCGTTCAGTCGCGTCGACATTGAATTGGTACAACCGATCTACACATGGGGAGAACTCAGTGGCAATATCCGTGCGGCGGAGCACGGCATCGCCATAGAAAACTCGGCCATGCGTTCCAAAGCACTCGAAGTCGCGGCCCGAACGGGCGAAATCTATTACGGCCTTCTATTGGCCGACGCGCTCTATCGACTTGCAGAGGATGCGAGTGACATTGTAGGCCGCGCAATCGATGAGATAGAGACGCAGCTGGATGAAGGAGCTACCGAAGTCGATGACGCAGACCTTTTCCAGGTTCAGATCACTGAACAGGAAGTCAACCGTCGTGTAGTCGAGGTGGAACAGAAACGATACACGACGCGATCCGCTCTGGCGAGACAGATGCTGCTGCCCGATGGCACGGTGCCGGATATTGGAAACCGAATCTTGACTGCAGTTCCGTTTGAGCTTCAGGACTTGTCATATTACCAGGAGCTGGCGATGATCAACCGCCCTGAGATTGCGCAGGCCGACGCTGGTCTCGCCGCTCGAACGGCCCTGGTCGGTGTAGCTCGATCAGATTATTATCCGAAGCTTTTTGCGGCTGCAAACACCAGGTACTCGTTCGCACTGGAACGATCCCGCAATCGCAACCCGTACGTGGGCGATGCGTTCCTTTCACGAGGCATGGAGGCAGGTTTCGGATTTCGCCAGAAGCTGAATTTCGGCCAGACACGTGCAAAAGTCGAGCAGGCCAAATCAGAAGTGGTCCAGGTTCGTTTCCTGGGAGAGGCGGCGCGTCAATTGATCCTTTTTGAGGTCGAAGATGCGTTCCGCAACGTGATCATCGCACGCTCGGCCGTAGATACCGAGGCCGAAGCACTTCGCATCAGCAAGAATTGGCTCAGGAATGAAGAGATAAACTTTGACCTCGATCTGGGTGATACGGAGAATCTCGTTCGCGCCGTAAAGTCCAATCTGGAACGGCAGGCGGCGAGTCACCAGGCCATATACGACTACAACGTAGCCGTTCTAAAGCTTCTCGAAACGAGCGGGATACTAACGAAAACGCTTCAGAGCGGCACGTTTGTTGAATAATTACACGCGTAGAGATACTACCGCGTATAGAATCGTACCAGACCAACCGCAGAGTCCGGACTGTCTGAAATGATGAACAGCACCTGTAGACACATTTTCCTCGTCTTAATAGGCGTTCTCGCCTTGTCGGCGCCGGCCTCCGCCCAACAGACGCAAGCTGATATACGGCAGATGCTTGAACAGCGAGACCGGGACATCAAAGCGCGCGTCGGAAGCGGAGATGAAATTTCAGATGAAAGAAAGGAAGAACTCCGCAGCGTCATCAACGACGTCATTGATTTTCAGGCCATGGGCGAAGCGGCGCTGGGACGGCACTGGTCCCGACTTACCGCCGAACAGCAGGATGAATTTGTAGACACATTCTCGAAAATCATTCGATCGCAGTCCCTGGCCAGCCTCGATGTATACAGGTCCGAAGTGACGTACGATGAAATCACGGTAACGGGTGAGAACGCCCATGTTGTGACGACAACCATTTTCAAGAACGTACCCACTAAAGTCGAATACGAACTCCATTACATTGGCGGCGCATGGATAGCGACCGATATCATTCTTGACGAGGTGAGCACGGTTGGTGGCTATGCACGTTCGTTCCAGAGCGTCATTCGGAAGAAGGGATTCGACGAACTCATGATCAAGCTTTACAAGAAGCTCGAAGAGGTCGAATCTGCGCATCTCCCGTAGTCAGCCGACTTTCCTGCAACCGGTCGGACCGTTATAGCCTGCTGCGTTGGTCCATTTCTCGAACCATAACGATCACCAGGCGTTCCTATTGGTTATATTGAAAACCAGTCAAACGTGAGGGGTTTTGGAAGGATACGTCCTGAATACATATGGAGATGAGCGGTATTTGCGTAATGCCGTAGCTTCCTCCCTCACAATCCGGCGATACGACTCGAAACGGCCAATTGCTTTATATGCCGACGAAGCGCAGATTAACCGTCTGCACCGGGCGGGACTTGACGACCTCTTTTCGCTAGTGGAGGTTCTGCCGGAAGCTCACCGATCCATCGTCGGATTCAAGCATCACATTTACCGATTTCATCCGTTTGATCGTTGCCTGTTCGTAGACTCGGACATGATCTGGTGTAAGAATCCGGGGCCTCTCTGGCGAATGCTTTCCGGATACACGTTTACGGTGACGGGTGCTGAAAAGGCGGACTTTTTCTTCGGCGGTCCGAAAAATCTGGCTGTTATTGCCGACTACCTGATGAACCGACGGTTGCGCACGATGAAGCGCTTCGATGTGACCTATCTGCCACGGGTTCAGGCGGGAATGATGTATTCAAGTGACGTTGAGACGTGCAGAGAAGTCTGCGTGGAAGCGCAGCAGTTTCTGGCGCAGCGTCGGGTTACACATTTCAGAAGCCGGCTTAACGAGGGACGAAACGAAGAGAGTTGCGAATGGAGCCTTGCGCTCGCCATGAGCAGACTACAATTGCCCGTCTTTCCGTGGCACCAGGGCCAGAATACGCCACAGATGGATTATATCGAAGACTTCATCCGATACGACCAGGATTTCTGTCAGGTGTCGTGTAAATACTTTGTCGATCCGACAGTCAACCGGTTGAGAGAATTGCCGCACCGTTTTCCGAGAGATTTCGGGATCTGGCTCTCCACCCGGCTACCCGGTCGGGGTGACTACATGTGGGTCACGCCGTTTGCACTGCACTTCGGGTGGCTTCGGTACAAGGGTGTTCTGGAGAGCTTTGCGACCCGACTGTGGGAAAAGGCCATCTCAGAAAGACCCGGGGCAAAGGGCGTCGTCGAAGCGTCGATTGCATCCGAGCAGCACGTTCAAGGCTGATGAGCCGGGGATCCGATTCATCCGAATGTTAAATTCTCGGTCGGGATCCCATGTCCCTTCGCTGCAAAATGCCCTACCCCCTCGTAGCGAGGTGCCAGAAATAGGCCGCCTGATCTCCCTCTGCAATCAGAAGAGCAAGAACGGCCAGAATGATCACACATACAGGACTCAGTAGCCATACTACACCGGCCACCGCCGGACTGCAGTCCGTGATTTTCATGAGGTCGTACGTCGTACGAATCGATCCCCATAATGCGGTCCCAATCCAGAGTGGCAGTAGCACACCCATCCAGGTAAGTGCCGTTTCCGGAGACAACGTATGGATGGACATAGCCATTGGGAGCAACAGCAGTAGCTGCCATCGTGGCCAAACACCGAGCATGAGTGCCTGACTGGGCAACAGAGGAGCTTTCCTGGATGCAACGATCATCCAGACACCCATCCAGGCGGATATTGCCAGCAAGGCTATGCTTCCCAGAAGAAAGACGGAAAGTAGTGGATCTGTAAGCATGGCTACAATCACGGACTGCGTTTGAATCGGTTGTAGTCCAACAACGTGTTTGATGGGCGCCGTGTCGTGCAGCGTCAGAAAGACCTGGGTGCCGATCAAACCGACGGCTAATCCCATTGCCGTGAGCAGAGCCGTGCTGACAATGGGCAGCACTTCCCGGGCTTCTCGCACAGCGTTCCTGAAAAAGCCGTGTGCAATAAAATAGCGAGGCACCATGTAACGGAATCGTGGTGATGACGCGTACAACACGGCTACGGTTACAATCAGAATCCAACCCAGAATGACGAACCACGGTAGAGATTTCGCCGGTCTTGTCGCCGCGGGAAAAGCAAAGACGTTTTGGCCTGTTGTCAGGTATGCGGACAGCACATTGAGAGCAGGACGAGGCTGACGATCCGGGTCGCGCAAACCGTAACGACGACCATAAACGTCCCTGACGGATTCCTCTGCATCTCTTCGTCCGGCCTGGTCGCGCCAACGGTGTACGAAGGTCACAGGAGGCCGGGCCATTTGGTCAAGCTCGGCAATGGTTCGCTCCAGTGACCGAGCCTGTTCTTCCATGGAATGGGGGGAGCCTAAACCGATGCTTGCAGAGTCGATCCACCAGCCAACCGATGCCAGACCCGCCGGTGTGGCACCCAATTGTAACCATCTGGCAACGAGTTCTACCGGATCAGAATTGTCAAGTGCATCGATGAGCACGAAATCGACGGTTTCCGAGCAAACGTCCCGTTCGACAAACGAGCCCACGTAATAGAACTCCTGATCATCTGGAACGCGCGCACCCTTTCGCACTTCGGAGAAGTACGTACATGCATTCGGATTACTTACATCCGCATTAGTCGCAAGGCCAATAGGTCCGGCAGAAGAAAAACCCTGGCCGGCCCTGAGTAATTCGTCGAGGAGATTCCCGGCGTAGAGCGTCGAGTCAACCAGTTTCCCCGCCGGATAATGCAGAAGCGGAAGTTCACGAAAGAGTACAATGCCCAGAGAATCGGCCATAGCCAGAATTGCCGGATCTCGAACGGGGCCGGTGCGAACGACGCGAATGCCGGCAGCGCGCATGTCTTCAAGATCTGCAGTTGCCAGAATGGAACTTTCAGGAGCCATCCAGACAACGCCGAGCCGAGACTCCCGCCACGAGCCGAGCGGTTGAGCGACGACCTGCGTCGAAAACAGCAGAACAAGAAAGAGTCTCATGGAGTGGGTCAAGTTCTCAGAATCGTTCTATGCAATGTACGTTCCACTTCCATTAAGATGGATCAGCCATACATGGGTAAGCCGTACCCTGAAAGGCACGGCTTGCACCGTTCGAATCATCGCCCATCCTCCGACTCCCGCAACCGAATTGAACCGGACAGCACGCCGGCCTTGCTCATTGAACCGGAAACCAGGACTGGAGAACCCGGATTCCGGTAGTTGTGCGGTACGCCTAGAACACTTCCACTATTGTTGAATTCCAATAGTGCGTACGAGTTAGTCCATCATTTTTCGAAGGAAAGCGGGCACATCGGTGTCACCTTTCAAAATGCGCTCCGTGTTCTGAATCTCTTCGGCGTTGAGACGCCGTACCCCGGGTTCATCATTCGCGCCGTCTCCTCCGACAGGTTCGGCAGTCACAGTTGCTTTGCGACGTTGGTATGCAGGGATATCCAGATTCTTGAGGTTCTCTTCTCCCTTGTAATCGGCGACCGGGATATCACCGCGCAGTTGCAGAGTGCGACGCCGGGCGGCGCCGTCCGTTTTCAGATGTCGGTCAAATCCTGTTGCGATGACGGTGATGCGCAGGTCTCCTCCCATGTTCTCGTCGATCACGGTTCCAAATATGACTTCGACGTCGTCTCCTGCTTCTTTCTGAATGATGCCGGTAGCAGCGGTCGCCTCCCGGATTCCGAGCGATCGCCCGGCCGTGATATTGACCAGAACATTTTTCGCGCCGTGAATCGATATTCCATCCAGAAGCGGGCTGCACAGAGCTTCCGTTGCTGCGCGTTCAGCGCGGTTTTCGCCACTCGCGGTCGCGGCGCCCATCAGCGCCGTTCCGCCGTTCGTCATCGTCGTGCGCACGTCCGCGAAGTCGAGGTTGATCAGGCCGTGAACCGTGATCAGGTCACTTATACCGCGCGTGGCGTTGTATAACACTTCATCGGCTTCGACAAAAGCGTCGACCAGTGTCGTCGTCGCCTCAGAGATATCGAGGAGCCGTTCGTTTGGAATGACGATCAGCGTGTCGATCTGCTCCTTAAGGTACTCAACGCCTTTTGAGGCGATTTCCATGCGGCGTTTCCCTTCGCAGTCGAATGGTTTTGTGACGATGGCTACCGACAGAACGCCGAGTTGCTTGGCAATTTCAGCAACGATAGGTACGCCGCCCGTACCCGTTCCGCCGCCCATCCCCGCAGTTATGAATACCATGTCGAAACCCTGCAGGGCATCGATAATTTCGTCGCGGTTCTCTTCAACGGCTTCCGCACCAACACTCGGCTTTGCCCCGGCGCCGAGTCCCTTTGTCAGATTCTGTCCCGCTTGGATTTTGCTGGGCGCAAGATTGGCGACCAGCGCCTGGGCATCCGTATTGATGACCCAGAAATCTACACCCGAGATCCCTTTCTCAATCATGTTGTTAACGGCGTTTCCACCGCCGCCGCCAACACCCACGACACAGATCTTTGCCTCCTCATTCAAGGCATCGTCGAATGTAAAGTTTGTACTAAATGAAGTCTCCATTTGAACCTCCAGTCGTTCGTTAAGACTACGTCTTGATTCTGCTCTGGACTGAGCTTGTCCAGTGCGATTCTGTTTGCTGCCTATAGTTCATCGAACCATGTTTTCATGCGGTTGGCGATGCTTCGCACAAGCCCATCACCGTTCATCGAACCGTTTGCACCTATTCCCATTTCCGTCCGGAAAGGCGTACCGCTGATCATCTCCGGGCGCAGACCATACATAACCAGACCAACACCGGTTGCGAATTTCGGGTCGCTGACTTCCTGAACGATGCCACCTGAAATTCCCATGGGTCGGCCGATTCTGGCTTCGAGCCCCAGCACCTGGGCGGCCAGTTCGTCCGTTCCGGAAATCATAGAACCCCCACCCGTCAACACCACACCAGCCGAAAGATGGCGCGAGTATCCGCTCCTTTTTATCTCAATGGCTGCGATTTCGAGAATCTCTTCCATTCGTGGCTGAATGATCTGGGCAAGTGTACTTCGTCCGATTCGTTTATCCGTTCGTCCGCCAAATCCGGGGATCGTTATATCATCGTCTTCGGCCATCTCGACCAGTGCAAGTCCAAAATTGCATTTCAACTGTTCTGCCTGGTCGCGCATCACGCCGAGTCCTTTTCTGATGTCGTCCGTAACCTTGTTGCCGGCGACGGCGACCACGGCTGTGTGCCGGATGGTGTTGTCCTCGAATACAGCGATATCGGTCGTACCGCCACCTATGTCGATCAAGGTTACCCCTACCTCCTTCTCATCCGAGTGCAGAACGGCAAAAGAGGACCCGAGCGGCTCCAGAACGATGTCATCGACATGAAATCCGGCCTTCTGAATGCAGCGGTAAATATTCTTCGCGGCTGAAACGAGTCCCGTGATGATGTGCACGTTCGCTTCGAGCCGCACGCCGCACATGCCGATGGGATCGACGACTCCGTCCTGCCCGTCGACGATAAATTCCTGTGGAATCACGTGAAGGATTTCACGATCCGCCGGCATGGCAACGTGCGTCGTATCGTCGAGAAGACGCTGGACGTCGGCGTCGGTGATCTCTCCATCTGAATTGGAAATGGTCACGACACCTCGTGACTGGAAGCTCTGGACGTGATCGCCGGCGATGCCCACAATGACATTCTGAACATCAACACCGGCCATGCGCTCGGCTTCTTCCACGGCAAGCTGGACGGCAGAAACCGTTCTATCGATGTTAACGACGACACCTCGATTCAATCCGTCCGATTCGGAAACACCCACACCGAGCACATTGACGCGTTCGAGCTCATCCATTGAAGCAACGACGGCACATACCTTGGTGGTGCCGATATCGAGTCCTACTACGATTCTTTCATTCATGATGTCTGTATCTTTATTGATCCGTGAATGGGCCGCGAGCCGATCGGGCTTTTTCACGGGCGATAATCTGACCGGAAAAACGGAGGTCTATTAATTCGAACGTGCGATCCTGACGCCTGACCATTCGCTGGTTCCAGAACTCAGCCAGTCGTTCGAGTTTATTTTCAAAATCGTCGTACCCGAGACGGACCGGAGTCGAGTTGTGCAATCCGGACGGTTCGAGTCTCAGCCAGAACTCGCCCTGATTCACGATCGCCTCTGAAATAAGAATCCCGGCTCGCTCACGTGTATTTGCAAGGGCGGTCAAGAATTCGAGCATGCGCGCGTCCTCGGTCGGTCTCATCGGATGGTATTCCTCCGGATACCCGGTAAGCAGTGGAACATCGTATGCCGACGCGTGAGAAGGCGGCATCTGGTATCCGTAGGCATCCAGATAAAAGCCCGGTCTGCCGCCGGGCAACAAAACCTGCACGATTGGTGCTCTCTCGCGAATACCAATAATCAGCGTGCCGGTTGGAAGTCGGGTCACATTGGCCCGCGCGACCCACGGGTGATGCGATACGCGGTCTGCAATCAGGCGCGGAGCTGTCTGGAACATGACGCTGCCCGTTTCAATGCGCGCGAGATCTCTGATTTCATCCGGTCCCGCATTGCTTGCTCCCTGCACATTGACGTGTTCAACCTCGACGCGCATCAGCCATCCCCATCCCATGATCCCACTCACGAGAACAATGAGGATAAACATCCCCTGCAGATAACCGGATCGTCTGATATATCCCGGGAAACCCATCTTAATCAAGCGGAATCTTCAGTTGTAACATCGGCAGCGGAGATATCGGACACCGACTCGTCCGCGCGTGTGCGCAGTTCATCGACGAGCACTCGACTGTAGCGCCAGATATCCCCGGCGCCAAGCGTGAGAACCACATCACCCGTGCGAACCAGGCCGGCAACAAAAGAGGGCATCTTCTCCCGATCGCGGACATAATGCACTTCGCGGTGTCCAAACGACTGCGCGAGATCGGCAATCACCGATCCATCCACACCTTCTATCGGTTCCTCCCGTGCTCCGTAGATGTCCATGAGCACGAGCACATCTGCGTCGAAGAACGACCGGGCAAACGCTTCCTTGAAATCTTTCGTCCGCGAATAAAGATG
The DNA here is from genome assembly GCA_964527795.1 of uncultured Rhodothermales bacterium. GTDB lineage: Bacteria > Bacteroidota > Rhodothermia > Rhodothermales > UBA10348 > SMXL01. Next base: position 28,779 of record CAZGOS010000002.1, read on the forward strand.
CGGTTGGAAAACGGCTACCAAACGGGCGTCTTTCCAGCATTCGGCAGCCGCCTCAAGCGTCGCCAGTATTTCCGTTGGGTGGTGCGCGTAGTCGTCGATGACTTTTATTCCGTCGACTTCGCCAATCTCGTGCAGCCTTCGCTGCACTCCCGCGTAGGATTTCAGCCCTTCCTCGATCTGCTCGAAGTCCATATCGAGTTCAAGACCTACGGCGATCGCAGCCAGGGCATTTCGCACATTGTGATGACCAGGTACATTCAGTGTCGCCCGGCCCAGGAATGCGTGGTGGTAGTAGACATCGAACGTCATGATCGATTTATCCTGTTGTACGTTCTCTGCCCGAACATCGGCCTGGCGAGTGTATCCATACGTCACGATCCGTCGTTCGATACGGTCCAGAATGGCTTGAATATTAAAATCATCCAGGCAAACGATGGCCGCACCGAAGAACGGAACACTGTCCGCGAACTGCACAAACGCGTCCAGGATGTCGTCCAGGTCATCATATATATCAAGATGTTCTTCTTCGATATTCGTAATGACGGCGAGGGACGGCGTCAACCGAAGAAATGTTCGGTCGTATTCGTCCGCCTCTACCAGGATGATATCACCTTCTCCCGACCGCGCATTCGAAGCAAACACGGTAACCTTGCCACCGACTATAATGGTCGGATCAAATCCGCCGGCCGATACCACAGCGCCCGCCATCGAAGTCGTCGTTGTTTTTCCATGCGTGCCGGCAATGCCGACGCCAAACTTCATTCGCATGAGCTCGCCCAACATGACGGCTCGGGAAATCAGTGGAATCCGGCGAGATTCAGCCTCTTTGGTCTCCGGATTCGTTTTCGGTTCGATGGCAGAAGAATACACGACCACGTCCGGGTCGCCGATCTGCCGCGAGTCGTGACCCTCGTAGATAGTAGCACCCCTTCCGCGCAGTCGATCCGTGACGTCTGTTCGCTGCAAATCCGAACCAGTGACGGCGTAACCACGCGCCAGCAGCACCTCGGCAATCGAACTCATTCCGATTCCACCGATGCCGACCATATGTACGCTTCGGAGACGGCCGAGTGTCGGTTGGCGTCGCGGTATGTTCGGGTTCTCTATCATATCCTCCTGAGTCCAGCCAGGCGGAGCACGTCAGAGGCAATCGCCTCGGCAGCATCGGGAGTCGCATTTCTCCTCGCGGAATCCGACATTTTGCCCAGTCGTTCGCCATCCGTCCATATCGATCGCCACAGATCGTACAGCCGACTCCGCATCTCACATTCCGGAAGCACTTCCGACGCGCCCACGGCCACCATCCCGCGTGCGTTTTTAGTCTGGTGATCCTCTGCGACGTTGGGCGACGGTATCAGTATGGCTGGTGTCCCTGTTGCCAACAACTCGCTGCATGTAAGTGCGCCCGCCCGGCAAACTGCCATATCTGCAGCAGCGTAAGCCATATCCATTCGTTCGATATACTTCAGCAGCAGAAGCCGCGAATGAGGTTCAACAGATTTTTCGACGCGATCGAAGTACCTGGGGCCCGTCTGCCATATCACAACCACAGCCGGATCGCGCAGGAAGTCCTTCACCTGGCGCTCAAGTGTCTGGTTGATGGCAAGACTACCACCGGAACCACCCAGAACAAGCAATACCCTCTGATCTGGAGCGATCTCAAAAAATGCACGGGCCTGCTCTGGAGATACCTCGGCCAGCTCCCTCCGAACCGGATTTCCGGAAAGAACCGTGCGTTCTGCCGGAAACGACTGCAAAGTCTCCTGAAACGCTGTATGAATGCGATCTGCAAAGCGGCTGAGTAGGCGATTTGTGATCCCTACGTGGGCATTCTGTTCCTGGATCAGAACGGGGCGCCGTCTCTGGTGCGCAGCCCAGATGACCGGACCTGCAACATACCCTCCCGTACCGACAGCGACATCGGCGTCAAAGTGATCGACCAGATTCCAGCTCTGCCAGGCGCCTTTCATCGCGGTGAACGGCACTTTCAGGTTGGTCAGCGCCGGCCTGCGTTCGATACCCTGTGCCGCGACATCGTGGATGGGGTAACCGGCTTTTGGAACCGCTCGCCATTCGATTCGATCTTTCGAGCCGGCAAACGCTACGACGGCATCAGGCCGCAGACGTTTTACGGCGTCTGCAATCGCAATCGCCGGATACACATGTCCACCGGTACCTCCACCTGTGATAAGTATGCGTGGTGGGTCCGCGCGTTGATATGAGAGTGCCGTTGTCATTCTGTTGTCATCGCACCTGGCGTGATACGTTCAGTAGAATGCCCATCATAATTCCGCTCGTGATCAGCGATGTGCCTCCATACGACACAAACGGTAGCGCCAATCCTGTAACCGGCAGGAGCCCGGCGGCTACACCTGCGTGTACGAATCCGTAAAGGGACAGCATGATTACGAGACCGATGCTGATAAACAATCCCAATGGGTCGGGGGCTCGCCGCGCTATTCTGAGCAGTCCGCGAAAGAGAATCACCACGTAAACAAGAAGAAGAAGAAGCGCACCGATTACACCGTATTCTTCAGCGATGATGGCGTAAATAAAATCGTTGTAGGGCGCCGGCAGGAAATCTCGCTGTACGCTTTTCCCTGGGCCGACACCGGACAGGCCGCCCATTGCAAAGGCGATTTTCGCCTGTTTGGCCTGGTACCCCTCATCCAATTCCGAAAAAACCTCCGCTGACTCCGTGTTCGGAAAAAGTCTGATGCCCGCATAGGATTCGAGTCGAGCCGCCCGCCCCGGCGATGCAAGCAGTAACATGTACGCGAGCAGCACGCCAACCAGGCACGTAGAAGCGAGGTGCAGCACGCTTACCCGGGCGATGAAACACATGGTAAGCACGGCTGCCAGTACAAGGGCGGCTGTCGAGAGATCCTCGATTCCAATCGCTGCAACGGTAATCAGCACCCAGACGAATATGGGTGCAAACGCCCGTGAGAAAGACTTGATATATGTCTGCTTTTTCGCAAGAAGTACGGCGACATACAATAAAAGGGCTACTTTTGCCAGGTCGGACGGCTGAAAGCCGAATGAACCGAAACGTAGCCACCTCGCCGCACCCCCCGAAACCGCCCCCACAAGCTGCACCGCGAGCAGTAAGGCGAGAGCAACAACAAGCGCCACCTGACCATATCTCGCGATTTTGTGGTAATCGATTAAACTGAACCCCCCCATAAGGGCCAGCGCCAGCCCGACGCGGAACAGGTGATTGAACAGGAATCGTTCGGTATCCCCACCCGATTTGGTCACAGCCAGAAACGAAACGGCGCTATAGACAGCCACAACCCCGACAGCCGCCAGGACCAGGACGGACCAGAGAACAAACTTGTCTACTGGACCCTGCACAGTTGCTGTTGTCGCTTTTTTCGTCATCCGTATCTAATTGCTTCTTCCGGTCTTCGTCAGAGATCCGAAACGAGTCTTTTGAATTCGTCGCCTCGTTCTTCAAAGTTTTCAAACATGTCGAAGGAGGCACATGCCGGACTGAGCAGGACGACTTCTCCCGGCCGACCAAGGAGTGATGCGTAGCGCACGGCATCACTCATTCCGTCGGCGAGTATGCATTGATCAACAAAGTCACCCAGTGCAACCTCCACCTTTTCCGCGCTTTCTCCCATAGCGATCAGGACGCGGACTCGTTGGGATACAATCTTTTTCAAAGGTTCGTAATCGTTTCCTTTATCCCTTCCTCCGGCGATCAGGACGACAGATTGGTTCATGCTTTCCAGCGCATACCAGACGGCGTTCACATTCGTCGCCTTCGAATCGTTGACGTATTGCAGGCCGTCGACCTCTCGTACCAGTTCAAGCCGATGCGGAACGCCTTCGAAACTTGACAGGCTTGAGCGAACGATCTCGCTGCGTACCTCCATCACTCGCGCAGCAATAGCCGCCGCCAGTGAATTGCCCGCGTTGTGCCGGCCCCGAAGGGCCAACTCATGTGATTGCATTAGCACCTCTTCTTTTGCTCCCGCCCGAAGAACAAGAGCGTTATCCCGAATAAATCCCGCTGCTGCGCTGATATCAGAAAGCGAGAATGCGTACGTGCTCGGCCCGGAATTCCAGTCCTTTGTTGCCAGGCCACCCATAATCACGTCGTCATCCATATTGTAAATGAACGCATCACTCTCCGTCTGATTCTCACAGATCCGGAGTTTGCTCGCTGCATAAGCCGACATGTCGTTTCCGTACCGATCCATGTGATCGGGGGTGATATTCAGCAACACGCTCACATTCGGTCTGAAGGAAGCCACGTGATCGAGCTGAAAACTCGAAACCTCGAGCACTACGACATCCTCCGGCCCGGAATCCTTTACAACATTGGAAAACGGATTTCCAATATTGCCTGCCACGAACACCGTTTTTCCTGCCGCTGCGAAAATGTTTCCGAGCAGGGAAGTCGTCGTGGTCTTTCCGTTCGAACCCGTAACGGCGACGATCGGAGCCTGGCAAAACCAGGACGCCACCTCTATTTCCGAATAAATAGCCAGCCCCTGTTTCCTGGCTCCTTCGAGTATATCCGCCGTATCGGGCACTCCCGGACTGGTAACGACATAGTCAGCCTCCAGAGCACGGCCCGTATGTCTCCCATCTTCGTAGGCAATCCCTGCGTCTTTCAAATACCGTCTATTGTCGGGATCGATCGCAGCATTATCCGTCACAAAAACAGAGGCACCGGCATATTTTAGAAGGCGCGCCGCAGCCATTCCGCTACGCGCGGCCCCGATCACGGTTGCCCGCATCCTTTCTGCTTTTGGTGATATGATTGCTCTTCCGGTCATTCGTTGAGGGTTGGTCCGAGCGTCACCGAATTCTGAGAACGAGCAACGCGGCAATCACTGTCAGCGTAGTGATCAGCCAGAATCGCACGACAATTTTGGCCTCATGCATACCCGCGGCTTCAAAGTGATGATGGATCGGTGCCATCCGGAATATTCGTTTGCCTATTCCTGTTTTTCTGCGCGTGTACCGGAAATAGGTCGTCTGAATAATCACGGAGAAGGATTCCAGGAAAAAGACGGCACACAGAATCGGAAGCAGCAGTTCTTTTCGAATCATCAGTGCGAGCGTACCGACCGCCGCACCCAGGGACAGCGATCCCGTATCACCCATAAAGACGGACGCCGGATAACCGTTGTACCACAGGAAACCAAAACAGGCAGCGGCAAGCGCCGATGCAAAAACGGTCAGCTCCGAGGCGCCCGGAAGAAGCATTTCGTTCAGATAGTTGGAAAAGACGACGTTGCCGGCGATGAAGCAGAGCGCCGTAAGGCCAATTGCTACGATTCCCGTCACCCCGGCCGCCAGTCCGTCGAGTCCGTCCGTGAGATTGACGGAGTTTGACAGCGCCGTCACAACGAAAATCACGATGGGGATGTAAATCACCCAACCCAGATCGACGCCCTGAATAACGTATTTGAGAAAGTCGTAGTCGAGTGTTTCATCTGCGACGAAGGGCAGATAGGTGAGCGCCTTAAAATCGCTGAATTGGGGATGGAAATAGAGCACCGTGCCCACCAGAAGCCCGAGTGTGACCTGTCCGATCAACTTGATTCGAGCCGGTAATCCACTCTTGTTCTGCCGAACGACCTTGATATAGTCGTCTGCAAAGCCGAAGACACCCATCCACGCAGTGGCCAGCATGATGAGCCAGACATATACTTCCATGATCGCTCCCCAGAGCAGCGTGGATCCCAACACCGAAAGCAGAATGATCAGCCCGCCCATCGTCGGCGTTCCGCTCTTATGGGTGTGATCTACGACTCCCGCGATCATACCTTCCCGGACCGTTTCGCCCAGCTGTTTTTTCGCCAGCCAATTGATGATTGACCGACCGACAAATAGTGAGATCGCCAGCGCCGTGATGGCCGCGAGAGAGGCCCGCACGGTCGAAAATTGGATAACCTGAAAACCGGGCGGCTGAAACGCCTCTTCCAGATAGGATATCAGGTAATAAAGCATAGAGTCTCCTTCGTACAGCTCCGGCTCAGTTGAATTCTAACCTGTTTTCCAGCGCCCGGAAAACGGATCTGGCAACGACTCGGTCGTCAAACGGGTGGGTGGTCTCGCCTATTGTCTGATAGGTTTCGTGACCTTTCCCGGCAATGACAATCAGGTCTCCGGGTTGACTTTCTGCAGCTGCCGTTTGAATGGCTTCGCGCCGATCGACTACGGCCATTGCGTATTCCGGTCTGGAAAAACCCATCGTTATGTCATCGATTATGCTCTCTGGAGATTCTGTCCTCGGATTGTCGCTCGTGACGATGACGCGATCTGCCAGGTCTTCAGCTATTCCGGCCATCATGGCTCTTTTCCCTTTGTCCCGATCCCCTCCGCATCCGAACACGCACCAGAGTCTTGCCCCGCCGGGTACGATGAGACGGGCAGACCGAAGTAGATTCTCGAGCGCATCCGGTGTGTGCGCGTAATCCACCACGACCGTTTTCTCGTCGTGCCCTCTGATCAACTCGAAACGCCCCGATACCGGCGGCGCCTTCTCCAGCGCCCGGCGCAGATCATGCGCGGAGATATTCAGGCCAAGCCCGCAAGCGTAGGCAGCAGCGATATTTCCTGCGTTGAAACGCCCGGCCAGATGCGATGTCGTCTCCACTCCATCCAACCGGATCCCGAGACCGTCCAGATCGTCTTTGAAGATCTCATACCGGACATCTGCATTCTCCGCCGATCCAAACGTGATGATCGTTGCGTCAATACCATTCATCATGCTCCGGCCGGCGGGATCATCGATGTTGATAACGGCCGTTGAGTCTGCTCCGAGTCCTTCAAAGAGGCGTTTTTTTGCTTTCAGATACGCCTGTTCCGTCTGGTGATAGTCGAGATGATCACGTGTCAGATTTGTGAACACTGCAGCATCAAAGTCTGCTGCATCTACACGCCACTGATCAAGTGCGTGAGAGGAAACTTCCATGGAACAGGCCTTGCACCCTGTACGGCTCATCTCCGAAAGCAGATCATACACGCGCACGGGTGAGGGTGTTGTTTCCCCGGCCGGATAGGTCCGATCTCCGATAAAGTGACCCGTCGTTCCGATAAAACCGCACGGTCGGTCTGCTTCTTCCATCACATGTCGGATCAGCGTCGCTACGGTCGTCTTGCCGTTCGTGCCTGTTGTTCCGACGAGCGTCAAGTCGCCGGCAGGATCTCCCGCCTGATAGGATGCCATCTCGAGAAGTGCGTGTCTCGAATCTGAAACGCGTACACAGGCGACGCCGGCTAAGTCCTCCCTCGAGATTGCCGGCGCCGCCTCGTACACGATGGCGACGGCTCCGTTTTTCACAGCCTTGTCAATGAACAGATGACCGTCGGCTGCATGGCCCTTGATGGCCACGAAACAGTCGTTCGGGTCGATTTCCCGGCTATCGAATCCCGCGCGGTCATATAAATCTGTATTCCCGGGGCAGAATTCCATCACCAGACCCTTGGCCTGCATCCGCGCTACTATCGTGGAAAGTCGCCGCATAGCGTGCCTGTTCTTCGCTTCTCCCTACCGGGTATTTCATTGTTGATTGTCTATCGGCATTGCAGAAGGACCTCTCTCGTAATCGGAGCACCTGCGCCGGGTATTTGCCTTACGATTCGGCCGTGACCCTCTATTTTGACGTTGATCCCCTTTGAGCGGAGCCAGAAAATTGCCTCACGCACTCCCAGTCCCGTCAGATCCGGCATGATGCCTTCCTCCGATTCTGACTCGGTCGTGACGGCAAGTATTACACGCAGTCTCTCACCATCCCATGGCCCCGCTGCGGGAGTATGGGAAGCGATCGGGGCATCTTTGGGCTGATCTTTTGGAGTAGAAGCGGTCAGTCCCAGACGCTGCAACCGTCGCGCCGCTACGGAAGCCGGCAATCCCGTCACGTCTGGAATCGAAACCGGGAAATCCGGCTTCTCCTGATCTGCCGGTTCAAATTGCAGAGCCGGCGCGGGCAGCGTGCCCATCCACCGCTCGGTTGTTCTCTGGAATACTGGAGCGGAAACCGATCCTCCGTAGATACTGCTTTTGGGCTCATCCATAATGACGATCATGGCAACCACCGGGCGCTCTACCGGGTAGAAACCGACGAATGTCGCTCTGTAGGCCCCGTCCTGGTACCGACCGTCTCGCGTTTTTTTGGCCGTTCCGGTTTTCCCCGCTATTCGCAAGCATTCAACACCGGCGTTTTCTGCCGTGCCCGAATTAACCACATCCTCGAATGCCGGTAGAAGCAGTTCAGCGGTCTCGCGGCTGAATGCCCGTCGTATCGAATCCTGCGGAGCCCGCCAGGTCGTGCGATCCATCACGTCTCGGCGCTCCAGAACGATATGGGGTCGAACGAGCAATCCGCCGTTAGCGAGCGCACTGTATGCGCTGAGCAGCTGAAGCGGCGTCGCCTCGATTTCGTATCCGCGACTCATCGCCGAGAGAGTCGTTCCGGACCAAGCAGAGGGTTTTTTGAGTCGGCCGCCAACTTCTCCAGGAAGGTCGATCCCGGTGATTTGTCCGAATCCGAGATTTCGTGCATACTGATAGAACGCACCAGGATCCAGATTCTCGGTAACCAGCGCGAAGCCGACATTGCTGGAAAGCGCGATAACGTCGGAGAATGTGATGGTTCCATGCGGGTGTGTATCCCGCACGGTTTTCCCGTATCGAACAATCCATCCCGGATCGGTGTCGATGCTGTCTTGCATAGCAACAACTCCGGTCTCAATGGATGCCGCCGCCGCAACCAGTTTGAACGTGGAGCCGGGCTCTATCCGGTCCGTAATAGCGTGGTTTCGTCGATTGAACGATCGGAACGCTCCCGGTCTGTTCGAATCATACGTCGGCACGTTGGCCATCGCCAGAATCTCACCCGTGAACGGGTTCATTGCAATCGCAGTACCCCATTTGGCGCCTGCGTCCGCCACTCCACGTGCCAGCTCTTCTTCCAGTATGGTCTGGCGGACGAGATCGATCGTAAGAACGACACTTTCCCCGTGGTGTGGCTCTGTGACGGCTCCTCCGGCAATGAGCCTTCTTTCACCTCTCATGTCCCGGCGCGCCGCCCTTCGCCCGTCGACCCCACGCAGATACGCGTCGTATTCTTTTTCAATTCCTGCAAGTCCTTGCTGATCGGCGTCGACGTGCCCAAGAATATGGGATGCCGTCTGTCCATAGTTATAGAGGCGCGCAAACCGAGATTCGAGACGCAATCCGGGTATTTCGCCCGCTATTTTTATATCTGCCGGCGATAAACGAATGTTTCGAGACAATAGCACATACTCGGGGCTCGTCCTGGAGCGAACAATTCGCCTGACTTCCGAAAGGCTCTTGCCTGTTATCCTGGATAATCTTTCAAGGAACGTTATTTCTTTTGAAGCAAAGCCGTCGGCTGTCGGATCAAGAGCCAGATCATAGCGCTCTATGTCTACTGCCAACGCGCGACCGTTTCTGTCGAGAATGGCTCCCCTCAGAGCTGGAATCTTGATGTAGGTACTGGACTGTGTAACGCCGCGTTCACGCAGTTCTGCTCTTTCCACAAGACCGAGTCGCAGGACCTGCCCTGCTACGAGGAATGGCAGGATGCCGAGCAGCGTCAGCATCACGTACATGCGAGCCAATATTTGATCCTTCGCGTCCAGTGGGAGACCGTGTTAGTGTGGTGGGTTTACTCGCCGGATATTCGAACCGGCGGGCCGGATAGCATTTTCTCTTCCAGTCCGAGAGCGTGTGCTCTTTTATAGACAACGGCAGGTCCGGTAGCAGTGTCGTAAATACCCTTCGTACGATTGTATTGAAGACGAAGGGACAGGTTTTCACGGCGCTCCTTTTGCACCTCTGAAAGCAGATCCTGTGTTGAATACACATGACCCACATAAAGCGTAAAAATGCCGGCTATCGCCAGTACGACGAGTGTAAATCGGAGCGTCGAGACGGCGCCAAGGAGAGTTCGACTTTCCGAATGCGACTCCAGATGATGGTTTTCCGCCTTGATCAGATCCGTCCATTCCGGCACGTCGCCGCGAACGATGACCCGGCCTCGCTGCTTCGTTTTCGAACTTTTTACGGAGGCTCTTTGAGGAGCCTTTCGTACGGATGCATTCGTAGATTTTCTTCTGGGCGACTTTACGGATGCGCTACTCTTAACAATACGAATCGATTTACGATTCGATTTATTGGCCCGTCGTGATTTTGATGCCGGCATTGTTCTCTTCAACAAAAAATTAGTCGTATTCGCCGTCAGGACAAACGCTCCGCTATGCGAAGCCGAGCGCTACGGGCACGTGCATTGCATTCGATTTCAGCGTCGTCCGGAAACACCGGTCGCCGCGTCAATTCCCGCCATGGAGACAGTTTCTCCCCATAAACATCGCGGTGGACAAGACCTTCGAAATTTCCCGACCGAAAAAAGCGTTTGACGCGCCGGTCTTCGAGTGAGTGGTAACTGATGACAGCGATTCGTCCGCCCGTGCGAAGAAACGATTCAGAACTCGTCAGCACATCTTCCAATGATTCCAACTCACTATTCACGGCGATCCGTACGGCCTGAAAAATGCGGGCGAGCGCTTTTCCAGCCTGATGCCCCGGTACAGACTGTCGAACAGCACGGGCCAGGTCGGATGTTGATTCGAGCGGCCTGAGCGAAATGATCTTTCGTGCAATTCTCCTCGCTCCCGGCTGTTCACCAAACTTCCTCAGAATCGTGGTGATATCGGATTCGGACCAGGAATTCAGAAGTGAAGCTGCGTCCTCTGTATCTTCGACATCCATCCGCATATCCAGTGGCCCTTCCAGTCGATGGCTGAATCCTCGTTCCGGTTGATCCAACTGATGGGATGAAACACCAAGATCCAGGAGAAAACCGTCCACCTGCGTGACTCCCATGTCGCTTAACAGGCGCTCTATCTGGTCGAAATTTCCTCTTTTCGCTGAAAATCGACCTGAGCCAACTTCTTCAGACAACCGGCTCTGCGCAGCAACAATCGCGTCCTGATCCCGGTCAATTCCTACAACGCGGCCTCCGGCGTGCAATGCCTCCAGTAAAGCAGCGGAGTGACCACCACCACCTAGCGTTCCGTCAACGTATAAACCGTCCCTGCTCGTAATGAGCCCTTTTACTACAGCGTTACAAAGAACGGGCGCGTGATATCCTGAGGCGAATCGTTGTGATTGCTCCGGGTCACCACGAGCGTCTAAATCTTCTTTTCTATCGCCGGACATTTCATGACCCCATCACGCTTTCGGCAAGCGCCTCGTGGTCGTCCGGTTGATCTCCCAGGTATTTCTGGAACACGTCAGGATCCCAGATCTCGATTCGATCCATCGCTCCGATGATCAGCGCACGATCCGCTATGTTGGCATATTCCATAAGTGGTTTGGAAAGCCCGATTCGTCCCTGTCCATCCAACGTCACGTCGTCTGCCCACATCAAAATGGTGCGAACCAGGTGACGTGCCTGTCGATCGTACTGGTTGAGAGAGGCGTATTGCTCCTCCTTCTTAAGCCATTCATCGAGCGGATACAGGTAAATGCAGGATTCGAATCCGCGAGTCATGGTAAACGTCCCGACCGCTTCCGCGCGTAATGCCGAGCGCATTTTCGCCGGAATGGCTACCCGCCCTTTCTTGTCGACGGAGTATTGTGCCTGTCCTTTGAAACTTCCCATGATCGTGAATGCGATAACCGCGCATGCCTGTCCGTTCAATGAGTGGACTGGGGAAAATCCCCACTTTTCCCCACTTTCGTCGAAAGGTACACCATTTGGCCTGAAAGTCAAGCTTTCAGCACCACCAAGACTCCCATTTTTAAGCTTTTACGCTAAATAATTGACTGGGGCGTAGTGGAGAAAATGTTTATGTGATATTGTTGACGGACAAGAGGTGCACATAAATACACTTATGTTTATTATTAGTGCACATTTGTACGCATCGAAAACTTTCGTATCAGGAGCCGTGGAAAGGCAGGATTTAACGGATCGACAGCGACTCTCGTATGCATTCATCCGGGACTATCTCGATCACTACAACCGACCCCCTACACTTCGCGAAATCAGTACGGGCGTAGGTGTTCGTTCGGCTACGAGCGCAAGAAAACTGCTCCGGGCGCTTGAACAGAAAGGATATTTGGAACTTGATGCCGGACGAGCTCGTGGCATTCGCCTTCTTCACGCCGACAGGGAGAACAGTCCGTGGGACGCGAGAACCCAAACCCTGAACCTTCTGGAGTGCGACGCATCCGGCTCACCGGTCGGCTTCGCACGGGCTCCGAGCACCATTCAGGTCGACATGCTTTTTTTGAGGGGCATTTCCCACGCGGAATCCTGTTTCGTGGTCCGATCCGGTGATTATGGCATGGTACCGGATGGCATACTTCGTGGAGATCTGGTTATTGTTGAGCCTCTGACAGGTGAACGATTTGCACCGGGCAGCCTGGTCGTTTATCGGTCTGCCGGTGAATTTCTCGTTCGACGTTACCAGGAACACGGAGCATCGCGGGTACTCACCGCTTCCGACAGAACCTTCGCCATAGTAGATCTCGGATCTCGGGCGACGATACAGCGATTGATGGGGCGGGTAATCGGCGTCATGAGACGGCTGTAGCCGGGCAGCAAATTTCCGCGCCGACGACAGGGCCTGGTCAGTCCATTTTCGCTGATGCCAGGTGGATCCGTTTTTCAAGCTTGATCGGCCTGGGACTCTCGACCAGATCTTTTTCCTCAGCGTACGTCATGCACGCCCCCACAAAAGAGAAAAACAGCGGATGCGGCGCGCCTACCCTGGATTTATACTCCGGATGGAACTGGACTCCAATGAACCACGGGTGATCGGCAAGTTCGATGATCTCGACAAGATTCTTCGTCGGATTGATTCCCGTGCAATGCAATCCACTTTCCTCAAGTCCGGCGCGAAAATGGTTGTTCAACTCGAATCTGTGCCGGTGCCGCTCCCGAAGATGCAGCTCTCCATAGATTCCCGCGACACGGGAGCCCTCCTGAAGATCACAGTCGTATGCTCCGAGTCGCATCGTGCCGCCCTTACTCTCAATGTTTTTCTGTTCTTCCATCAAGTCGATCACGGGGTAGGCCGTGTCCGGATCAAACTCAGTGGAATGGGCATTTTCCCAGGCACATACGTTTCGCGCGAATTCGATGACGGCACATTGCATGCCCAGACAGATCCCGAAGAACGGTATGCGATTTTCTCTCGCATGATGCACGGAGACGAGCTTACCGTCAATTCCCCGATCGCCGAATCCCGGCGCCACCAGTATTCCGGAAACGTCCCCGAGCAGCTCGTGCACGTTGTCCTCATCGAGGATATCCGACAATATCGGCCGAATGTCGACGTGTACACCCTGTTTGGCTCCGGCAAGCCGTAGACTTTCGGATATGGACTTGTACGCATCCTGATGGGCGACGTACTTGCCGACGAGTCCTATTCGAACGGTCGCCGTAGGCTCTTTGATCTGTTTTACGAACTGAATCCATTCGCTCATGTCGTCAACGATCGTAATACGATCCCGAAAATCTTTTTGCAGGCGCATTCGGTCGACTACAATCTCATCAAGGCCTTCTTCCTTCATGAGTAGCGGAACTTCGTAGATCGATTCGGCATCCTGACTTGCAATGACGGCCTCCTGGTCCACGTTGCAGAAAAGAGCCAGTTTCTTCCGGACATCGGCCCGAAGAGGCCTGTCGGTGCGACATATAAGCACATCCGGCTGAAGGCCGAAAGAGAGCAGGGTCTTGACGGAGTGCTGCGTCGGTTTGGTTTTAACTTCCCCTGCAGCCTCCAGAAACGGAACGAGCGTGAGATGAATGTTCAGCGTGTTCCTTCGTCCCAGTTCATACCGGAGTTGACGCATCGCCTCGAGATACGGCTGGCCTTCGATGTCTCCAACGGTTCCGCCAATTTCCGTGAGAACGACATCGTATTGCCCTGTTTCACCGAGCTTCAACATCCAGTGCTTAATCTCATCAATGATATGCGGAACGACCTGGACGGTTTTGCCGAGATACACGCCGGCCCGTTCCTTCGAGATGACTTCCGAATAAATTCTACCCGTTGTGACGTTGTTGGCCTGACTGGTTGGCACGCCGAGGAATCTTTCGTAGTGCCCGAGGTCCAGATCCGTCTCTGCGCCATCATCCGTTACGTACACTTCGCCGTGCTCGTACGGATTCATCGTGCCGGGGTCGACGTTGATATAGGGATCGAACTTTTGGATCGTGACTCGAAGGCCTCGTGCCTCGAGAAGTCGTCCGAGAGAAGCACAAATAATCCCTTTTCCGAGCGACGACGTAACGCCGCCGGTTACAAAAATGTATTTCGTCTGCACAGGTGCCGGCTGTTGATGAGCGGGGCGGACATCATAATTGCGCGAACGGTTCCGGCAAGTGCCGGCCGTTCGGACAGATGGGGCACAAAAACGAAGAGGTGCCCGGCTAAAATACGGCGTTCCGCGTGGATCCGGAAGCGCCTATCTGAAAATCAGTCGTTCTTGTCGGCTCGGTTAGTATTCGGCAGTCACAAGCAGACCGGATCCCTGCTCTATCGGTTTCTGCATATCCAGGAAATTGAGGGCCATTCCGACAGGAAAGATCAGGATGTAGTAGAATGGAAGAAGAAGAATCATCAGCCGATGAACATCCAGAAGCAGCATCGGATATTTAACCAGCAGCCTCCAGGCGATATCACCCCATATGCCGTAGGTGTAGATCGCATCGGTGGGATTGAGCCCGGCTGCTCGGAGTTTTCGCAGTAGATCGTGCCGATTGTACCCCTCTCGGACATGCTCGCCGATGAAACTCTGCCCTTCAGGACCAGAGACATCGGACCCTCCGAGATCCGATGGAGTGTTGATGATGAGCACTCCATGCGGAGCAAGCACGCTTTTGAAATTCCGGAACACCCGTTCGTCTTCTTCGATGTGCTCCATTACGTCGACGCAGACGATCACATCGAAAGGTCCCCTGGCGGTCAGGTCGGTCAAATCGTCTACAGAAAACTCGACGCGATCAGAAAGGCCTTCCGTGGCAAAAAACCGGCGCGCCCGCTCCAGGTAGATGTCTTTTATATCGACGGCTTCAATGCGAAGGCCTTTATATTTCTTGGCGATGTAGTAGGAGAATTGGCCAAAACCTGCTCCGGCATCCAGAACCCGCAGGTTTTTCCGATTCGAGTCCTGCCCGATAACCCTGTTGATCTCCCGCCGCACGTACCAGTTGCGAAGAAAGAACAGATGAAGAAGACCGTAGAAGATCCTGGTTAGCCATGGCCGGCCGGCCACCAGGTCTCCGAGCCGATTCTTGACTGGATCGTAATCCATTGCGCTGGACTCTTGAACTCCGTATTCGTTTTGATCGGTGGCTGCCCGATGCCGTCAGCTCCCGATTGCGTTCATTTCATCGAGCAATGCGTCAACATACCGTGCCCACGTTGAGGATTCTCGGATGCGACGCCCACACTCCTGCATTTGCGGTTTCAGGTCTTCAGAGAAAAACCGGCCGATCGCACGGCCGAGTGCCTCAGGGTTTTCGGCCGGTACAATCATACCCGCGTCTCCGACCGTTTCAGACAGTCCACCAACGTCGGTCGCAATGACGGGTGTTCCGAACTGAAAAGCCGTCTGAATCACACCGCTCTGCGTAGCTGTAATGTAGGGTTGCACCACAACGTCGGCCGCTGAAAAATAGTCGCGAACCTCGCCGGATGGGATATACCGATCGACGAGACGAACGTGATCCCCGATCCCCAGATGCGAAATCTGCTTCCGGTACCTGTCCACATCTTCGTAGAATTCTCCGGCGACCAGAAGCACTACCTCTGGATAATTACGCACCACGCCCGGCAGGGCATCCAGAAGCACGTGCAAACCTTTATAATTCCGAACCATGCCGAAAAAGAGCAGCACTTTCCCGTGCCGTTCGAGCTCGAGCGTCGATCGGGCTGCTTCCTGACTTATGGCCTCACCAAACTGGTCATAGACGGGGTGAGGGTGGAAACGCACCCGGACATCGGGCGCCAGAGACAACACGTCCTTCTCAACGCTTCGAGACAGGACCATCACTGAATCGCACGAGCGTAGAAACCGGCGCGTCAGAAAACGGTCACCTATATGCCGTTCGTGCGGTAGAGCGTTGTGGACTATGCCGACGACCCGAACACCATTGCGACGCAGCCTGCGGGCGATACCCGTATACGCAGGTGCGAAAAAGGGCATCCAGTACATGAAAATTGCCGCGCGGCCGTTGCCCTTCAAAATCCGACGCGCCGCCCTGGACCACGAAAAAGGATTGATCGAGTCAATAATACATGCAGATTGAGCTTTCTCAGCCCGCTCTTCTTCGACCTGGCTACGACCAGGAAAAAATACCCGTGGATACAGTCGCGCGAAGGAAATGGCCAGTATCGAGTGACCCGCGTGCTGAAGCCCATTTGTTACACGTTCCGTGAAATGGGCGATTCCACCCCGAAACGGAGGATGCGGTCCAATCAGGACAAGGGGGCCGTCCGGACCTTTGTTAGACATGAGATGAAGTCTCGACCGGTGAAGGCGTCTTAAGGACCGAAACGACGTCGTAGGCTGACGCTCTCTGCATGCGAGGAACGACGATTAACGCCCCGATGAGTCCAACCGTAAACATCTGGATACCCACAAGAATCAACAGCACCCCGAATAATAGCAGCGGACGATCTCCTATTGGTTGCCCAAAAAATATCTTTTCGACGGAGAGCCAGAGGCTGATGATAAATCCACCGATGAAAGCAGCGGTACCCATGGATCCGAAGAAATGCATCGGGCGCGCAGAAAATCGTGTGAGAAAGATGACACTGATCAGGTCCAAAAATCCTCTCAAGTAGCGTTCCAGCCCGAATTTTGTACGGCCATATTTACGGGCGTGGTGCTCGACGACTTTCTCACCGATGCGGTCGTAGCCCTCCCATTTCACCAGGGCCGGAATGTAGCGATGCAGCTCTCCGTAGAGATGGACGTGCTCAAGGACCTCCCGGCGATAGGCTTTCAGTCCGCAGTTGAAATCGTGCAGTGGAATGCCGGTAATCGCACCCGTTACGAAGTTGAAGAAGCGACTCGGGATGATTTTTGTGATCGGATCACGCCTCTTCTTCTTCCACCCACTGACCAGATCATAACCGGACGCCAGCATTTCGATCATGCCCGGAATTTCATCGGGGTCATCCTGAAGATCCGCATCCATCGTAACCACGTACCGGCCGGAGGCGTTTTCGAATCCAACCGCCAGCGCTGCTGACTTTCCGTAATTACGACGGAGTCTGAAGCCGGCGAACCGAGCATCGGACTCGTGAATCGATTGAATCTTGTTCCATGAATCGTCTTTCGACCCGTCGTCGACGAGAAGTACCTCGAACGTATACCCCGACTCGCCGCAGGCTGAACGTATGCGATGAGTCAGCTCGGCAATCGACTCCTGCTCATCGAAAACGGGAACAATGATCGATAAATCAGGACCAGTCATTTATGCAACCGAATGACAATGGATCTGTCACACGTCCAGCGTGGCATATTTGGCGTTTCGCTCAATAAACTTGCGCCGAGGCTCAACTGAATCACCCATCAACGTGCTGAATATTCGATCGGCGGCGGCGGCATCATCGATCGTGATCTGCTGTAACATACGGGTTTCCGGATCCATGGTCGTCTCCCAGAGCTGTCCGGGATTCATTTCTCCCAACCCTTTGTAGCGCTGAATGTAGACTTTGCTTCGTCCGTCTCCCGTAAAGCGATCAACGAGTTGTGCCAGCTCCTCGTCACTCCACGCGTATTCTTCCTCTTTTCCACTTTTCGCCTTGTAGAGAGGGGGCTGCGCCACGTATATGACGCCGCTTTCCACCAGCGTCCGGAGCTGCCTGTAGAAAAACGTAAGAAGCAACGTACGGATATGCGCACCGTCAACGTCCGCATCCGTCATCAGAATAATTTTGTGGTAGCGGAGCTTCTCAAAATCGAATTCGTCGGTGTTGGAGCCGATGCCCGTACCGAGGGCCGTGACCATGTTTTTGATCTCTTCGTTGGCCAGCACTTTGTCCAGGCGGGCTTTCTCTACGTTTAGAATCTTCCCTCTGAGAGGCAGAATCGCCTGAAAATGCCGGTCGCGAGCCTGCTTGGCCGACCCACCTGCAGAATCCCCCTCGACCAGGTATAATTCACACTCCGACGGATCCCTGGAGGAGCAGTCAGCGAGCTTGCCCGGCAGACCGCCGCTGCCAAACGCACTTTTGCGCTGTACAAGCTCTCGAGCCTTGCGCGCTGCCGCACGCGCCTGCGCAGCCAGCACGACTTTTTCGACGATGCGCCTGGCTTCTTTCGGATTGTCGTCAAGCCATTCCTTGAGGCGAAGTCCAACCAGTGATTCGACAGCACCCTGGACTTCGGAGTTGCCCAGTTTTGTTTTCGTCTGTCCCTCGAACTGCGGTTCAGCGACCTTGATGGACAGAACGGCCGTTATGCCCTCGCGAAAGTCGTCTCCGGAAAGATCGACCTTCACGTTTTTTAACAGATTGTTGTTGTCGGCGTAGTACTTGAGCGTTCTGGTCAGCGCACGCCTGAAACCGGAAACGTGGGTTCCTCCTTCGTGCGTATTGATGTTGTTTACAAATGTGAGGACTGTTTCCGTATACCCGGTGTTGTATCTCAACGCCAGCTCTACCGGGACCTCCGCATCCTCATCTGAGATGTAAATCGTCTGCTGATGAATCGGAGTTCGCGTTTCATCGAGATAGTCGACGAATTCGATGATTCCGCCGTCAAACTGGTACTCTTCACGAAGCACGTCGTCGGAATCCCGTTTATCCTCAATAACAATGGTGAGCTGCCGATTGAGATACGCCAGCTCCCGAAGTCGATCGGCAAGCGTGTCGAATCGAAATTCAGTTGTCTGAAAAATCTCTTCGTCGGGCCAGAATTGAATTTCCGTACCCCTCCCGTCTCCCTTTTCGAGTGGTCGAATCTTTTCAACATTTGCGACCGGATGGCCCAGGTTGTATTCCTGTTGCCAGAGATGGCCATCACGTCTAACGTTCGCAATGAGGGTTTTCGAAAGCGCATTCACAACCGAGACGCCGACGCCATGAAGACCGCCCGAAACCTTGTACGTGTCTTTGTCGAATTTGCCACCAGCGTGCAAGGTCGTCATAACGACTTCGAGCGCCGAGCGCTTCTCTTTCGGGTGCATTCCAACCGGAATTCCACGACCGTCGTCGCGTACGGTTACCGAACCATCGGCATTGATTGATACGTCTATGTATGTGCAGTAGCCTGCCAGGGCTTCATCAATCGAGTTGTCGATGACTTCATAGACAAGATGGTGCAGGCCTCGCAGGCCGACGTCACCGATATACATTGCCGGTCGCTTTCGCACGGCTTCCAGTCCTTCCAGTACCTGGATATTTGAAGCTTCGTAAGCCGACTCGGTCTTTTTGTTTGCCATGTAGATTGATTGCCTGGTCTGTCGTCGATCCGTGAGATTTTCCCAAATTAGATATTTTACGCCAACAACAAAGACCTGTTCTAGTAGCTTCCCACAATATCGTTCGTCATTACGGAAATGAATGCAGAAACGAATGTGGAAGGTGCCGGCAGCGACTTCGACGCGCAAAATGTTTTCAGAAGGAATTGCGGGCGGAATGCCCCGGTCGAAGCGTGTCCATTTCCTGGAAGGCGTGTTTCCCCCGGACCTCATTCCAGATCTCTTCCCAGACCTCTTTCTAGACCTCAAGGTAACGCATGAACTCCTGTACCCTGTCAGCCAGGTCCTCGTCGTCCTCGTCCACACCAAAGGCTGCGACGACTTTATAGTCGTGATGCTCAAGAATGTAACGTACCCGTGATGCATCCTTCTGATTCAACTTCAGCGTCACATTGATTCGATCCTTTTCCGATTCCGAACGCTCGGTCGAAAGAGAGAGAACGCGCACATCATTCTGCTCGATCGCATAGATGATTTGCGACAGGGCGTAATCACGCTCTTCCACTTCGAGCGCAAGGATAGCGCCCGGTTGCTGTGTACCGAGCATTTTTGCAAACCATTCGAATACGTCGTGACGTCGCACGAGACCCACGAAATTATTCTCCGCGTCCACGACAGGAACGGTCGTCAACTGATGGTCCATCATGACCCGGGTTACCTGGAATACGTGCGCATCCAGGTGCACGAAGATGGGATCAGCTCCCAGCAGCGTAGAGATTTCGGCGTCCGGGCCTGCCGCATCGAGCATCTGTTCTTCCGACAGCACGCCAACGAGCTGTTTCTTGTCGTTTACGACAGGAAGATGGCGAATCCGCAGCTCCATGAGAAGACCCAGGCCATGCTCCACAGTGTCTGTTGGTTGGAGCGGAGGAGTCGTTGTATTAATGAGGGTTTCGACCGTCATCGTTTTGCCGGGGAACGTTTCTCGTTGTCTTTATACTGTGTATCTGCAAGAGGTATGCCGTTTCATAAAGGCTGTCAGGTGCCTGTCGGGAGCAGTTCCTCCCGAGTGGTTGAATCAGATTCCGGACACAGGTTGTCCCATTCCGAGAACGATTTACAATTTAACGCGCCAAAGGGCAATCAAGAAAGACTTATCCGGCTCTTACCGATCAATTCTTCTCGCGTATCGTGCCGGATGGCGATTCAGCGAGAGTGGGTTGGAAATCCCGATAGCGTTGTACAATCGGTTCGATATCCTTCTTATGCCTTGGAGCTGTTCGGAAGCGTAACCGGACAATGGTTCGGGTCTGTGGTTCATCGTCAACATGAGTATGCATGTACTCTTCCGACAGCACCTCCCCAATCTTCCGAATGTGTGCAATCGTGCTCTGATCTTCGATCGGAAGGTAGATGATCCGCTCGGAAAAATCGTTTTCAATGACGGAGAGGAGGTTTTTCTTGAGTTCGGAAACACCAATGCCCCTGATTGCCGAGACAAAAGCTGCTTCAGGGTGGGCTTCTTTAAGAATATGGAGATGCTCCGGGCTTTCCATCGCGTCGATTTTATTGAAGACGAGCAGAATCGGTTTTCCGTTGGCGTGAATTTCCCTGAGCGTCTCGTCGACGACACGACGATGCTCTTCAAATCGATGGTGAGACGCATCGATAACGTGAAGCAGTGCATCGCTTTCGCGCACTTCATCGAGCGTACTCTTGAAACTTTCGATCAATCCGTGTGGAAGTTTCCGGATGAATCCAACCGTGTCGGACATCAGCACTCTTTTTTTGGCATCCAGTCCTACGACACGCGTCGTAGCATCGAGCGTCGCAAATAAACGGTCCTCCGTCAGCACGTTGCTGTCCGCAAGCAGATTCATGAGGGTCGATTTTCCGGCATTCGTATATCCGACCACTGAAACACGCGTGAACTCCTGTCTTCCTTTACGCTGGGTTGTGCGTTGCTTGTCGATTTTCTCGAGAAGGGCCTTGAGCGCTGTAATACGGTGTCCGATCAGGCGGCGGTCTGTTTCAATCTGCGTTTCGCCGGGTCCCTTCGTCCCGATCCCGCCTTTCTGACGGCTCAGGTGCGTCCACTGACGCGTGAGCCGGGTGCGCATGTACTCGAGTTGAGCCAATTCAACCTGGGTTTTGGCAGTAGCGGTTCGTGCATGTTTCGCAAAAATGTCCAGAATCAGAGCAGACCTGTCCAGAATCTTGCAGTTAAACTCTCGCTCGAGATTTCGAAGCTGTACAGCGGTCAGATCGTCGTCAAAAATGACGAGGTCGCTTCTTTTGCGGGATACCAACTGGCCGAGCGTCGTGACTTTTCCTTTTCCGATATACCATGCGGCGCTAATTCGCGACACCTGCTGAACAATCCGGTCAGTGACATCAGCACCGGCCGTATCAGCCAACAGCTCGAGTTCGTCGAGAGAATCCGTTACATCCCACTTCGAATGGCCGGGTCGAATGACCCCGATAAGAATTGCCGACTCACGGTCTGGCTGCTGTGTTTCGTACAACGGCGTTGGTGTTAGCCTGGAAATGCTGTCTAATCACTTTCAAGAGCTTCCGAACCGGTGATCTGACGAACGGGATCATCGATTCGCATATCCAATTTTGATCGAACGATTCTCAGGAATCGCTCAACTTCAATGGCCGGAACAGCCAGCTCCAAACGCCGGCGTACTCCAACAAAATCCTGGTAGATGAAAACGAAGTATGTGCGGCGGCCGTCTTCAACTTCAAAGTAGTCCGCGATTTGCCCCCAGGCTACCGCTTCTCCTGATCGGCCAATTTCGGGGATGATTCCATAGTCCGTGATTACGCTTGTTGAAGACATCATCATGGCGAGAAACCATAGTAAACCACCGACGAGATAACCGACGTAAACCGTGATATGAATTGACGGGACAATATTCTGGGCGTAAACCAGAAAAACCGTGACCACTCCGATGAACAGAATGGGCCAGATCGGGATCCTGTTGACCCTGCCGGAGCGCCACGTCATGTGCACACGACGAATGCGAATCCTTTGCACTACGGTCAGCGACAGCAGCAAAGCGGTCACTGCGACAAAGGCGATTACCAGCACCAAGTGAAACGTACCAAGCACGATCTAGCAAATACGGGGTTCGGAGAGAAGACAGTCAAACTGCCTCGGGTCGCCACTTTTTCTCTACCAGCATTTCAGCCAACAGCGTAAACAACGCAAGCATCATGAAGACGTTCCACAGTTCGACGCCCGAACGAACGGTCGCTAACTGTGCCTTCACTTCCTGCGCTTCTGTACGCGCAAGGTTCAATTTAGAGACGTTTTGACCGAGCGCAACGGCCAGCAGACGGACAGCCTGCTCTGGAGAAAGTGTTCGAAGATTGGACTCTCCCGGGATCGGATGAACGACGAATCTTTTTATTATCTGCTCATCCGCCACGACGTCGTAGATGCCCGTCGTCAGAAACCCGGGGCCAATCAGGGCCAGACGACTTCCTGGTGCTCGTCTGAATTCGGGCAGATAACTGTCGCCCGTCCCGGAATCTATTGTGACGGTGGCGTCGTCCGCGACACCCGTCAAACGTACCTGGGCCGCCTCTCCCGCCGTGAATTCTTCCCCCATGACTGATCCGCCTGCCGAGAGATAGTAGATGGATCGATAGAGCAGTGGGATAAACAAACTACGAACGGGAAAATCGCTCCAGGACTCATCGGGGGCGACGGCAAAAAGAATGAGGCTGCCAAGTTCATGTCGGATTTCCTGAAGAAAACTGCGATCACCGGAAAGACCAATGAGTGTCTGTTCCGAACCATCTCCGGGTCGATACATCATCATGCGATAGATGTCGGGCTGCTCGAGACGCGGGGACGATCCGGTTTCGTTGGATTCAAACATGCCCTCGAACAAAGCGTGCTCCGAATCAATTCGATCGAAGCCGGCTACGGAACCTCCTGTTTCCAAAGGATCAGTGATGGATTCGACTCGTCCACCTCCCAGTTCATCGAATAAAGCATTGTAGTCCTCAATCACGAGGCCTTCCCCGGGAAACACAAGCAGGCCGCCGCCCGCTCGGACATATCCTGCGAGCGACGCCCGCTCTCCAGACGAAAGGTCGGTCACGCCCGTCAGCACGACCGTATCGTATGTACCGAGTGACGCTCGTGCCAGTGCGGTTTCCTGGATACTTTCGACGTTAAACCGTACACCTCGTCCGGTAACTTCTTCAGAAAGTGCCAACTCGATATAGGTAGTGGTCGTCCGCCCACCTCCGACGACCAGAATGCTTCGTTCTTCAGGTATGAAAAGCGTGAACAAGCGCACGTCATCGTGTCTGAAATCAGCGTCCTCGATTTCAACCTGGCCGCCGAGCCAACCGGAAGACCGTGGGGTAACGGCAATCGGCACGCGAGTCGTTTCTCCGACATCGAGATCTGTTGTCGCTCGCGAGACGCGCTCCCCGTCCAGATAAAGCGACACGACCAGATCGTTGACCGGACGATCTCCAAAATTTACGAGCGTTGCTTCCAGACGAACCACCTGCCCAACCGAAAGGATGCGGCTCAATACCTCGACATCCGAAATAGCGACGTTTTCGTGCGTGCGGTCACCGATCGGTATGAGGTACGTTACCGCACCGCCCGGTAACCGTTGCTGCAACGTATCGGCGAAGGTCGATTCCTGTAAGTCTGAAAGCACATATACTTCGCGATTCGGATTCGCGCTCTTTTCAAGCAGTTGTCCGGCCAGAGCTACAGA
Organism: uncultured Rhodothermales bacterium; assembly: GCA_964527795.1. Classification (GTDB taxonomy): domain Bacteria; phylum Bacteroidota; class Rhodothermia; order Rhodothermales; family UBA10348; genus SMXL01. The sequence goes on from CAZGOS010000002.1 coordinate 52,972, forward strand.
CCTGCTCAGCCGCATGCTCCCGTCTCCGGCTTCGATGGCCATGAGTGCGCGTCTCGCGCTCGCCTGATTCTGAAATGCCGCGACGTCATTCGCCGCCGAGATGGTGGGCAGTAAATAAAGTTCATCACCGGTCTGCATTTCCTCGATGACTGCACCGGCAATCGTTCTGGCCTGTTCGATATATGACCCTGATCCATCGCGCAGCAACATCGATTGCGAATTGTCCAATACGATGGCGGTCGAGGTCCGGCCGCGGCCGCCCAATGATCCGGCCAGTTCACCCGTGATGGTGGGGCGTGCAAACGAAAGAACCAGCAGCGCAATGGCAAGTGTTCGAAGCGCCAGCAGTAACCACTGTTTGATTCGAACGCGCTGCATCGTGCTTTTTTGCAGTTCGTGCAGAAATGCGAGCGAACTGAACTCAATGCGCTTCGGGCGGCGAAAATTGAACAGATGGATAATCAGCGGAATCGCGGCTGCCGCCAGAGCAAAAAGAAAGAGCGGATTCAGAAAGGACATTCGAAAGTCGGATTTTCAGGCCGAAATACGAGGCCGGAGTGTACCGGCCTTACGTGAATCCGGTTCCGATATCCGGATCGGGATTGACTGGAGGTTTCTGCGCGCGTAGTTGGATCATAAAGACGCATCACCCGGACGACTTTCCCCCCGGCCGGGTGTGCAGTCGAGTACCGAAAACGCAAACGGGGCTCTTCGATATGGGACGGTGTGGATTCCATGGGGCACCTCACGTCATTACGCAGATGTACGATCGAATGGCCGTAAAGTCAATTGCACACCATTCGGTTACAGGTAGAGCCGCGTTACGAAGCCGAAACGTAGCGTCTCCGGTTCTTCATCTCTGAAATCCTTGCTTAACATATTTTACGCGTCGTGGTCGGCACCAGACGAGCACTGGCGTCGTATAATTGGATCATATCAATCCGATTCTCCCAGTCCGACGCCCGGTGCCGAAAATCTCGACACGTCAGAATGCGGATCCTCCCGCACAAACCGATCGACGCATCGTCATCAAGGGGGCTCGGCAGCACAATTTGAAAGGTTTCGACCTCGATCTGCCTCGTGGAAAA
>CAZGOS010000003.1:0-42997 GCA_964527795.1 uncultured Rhodothermales bacterium
ATCCGTACCTGCACTATGCCATGTTCAACAGCCTGGCGAACGTACTCACGGACGAGGCGGCGAAAGTTTTCAAATTTGAGGAGCAGGAAAAGCTCCACGAAGACATCATCGATACCGGCCTTGCGAAAATCTATCAGTCCCACCTTGAAGTTGCCCGGCACATAGCCTCCGAAGAAGGAGTTGATCTGAAGATTACACTGCTCGACGGCAAGGCGTTTGAGAAGGTGCTGGAATACGTACATCGAGTCGGGCCGTGGCTTCTTGTAATGGGCCGAATCGGTGTTCACAGTGATGCCGGCATGGATATAGGAAGCAATACCGAAAACCTACTCCGCATGGCGCCCTGCAATGTGTTTCTCTCCAGCCGGAGGTTCTCTCCGGATGTCGATGTGAAGGCGGACGAGTCCATGATCTGGGCGGAACCGGCCCAGCGCATACTGGACAAGGCCCCCGATTTTGCGAAAGGAATCGCGCGTACGATCGTGCATCGCTGGGCCATGGAACGAGGGCACTCCGTCATCACGACCTCGGTACTGACACAGGCGCTTTCCACCATTCTTCCGGAGTCGTCCATGCGCGCCATGGGTATTATCGCGGAAGATCTGGCCGCTAAAAAGTTGGGGGAAGAAAACGCCGTTGTTTACGTCTGCCGGAAATGCGGCTGGGTCGCCCGTGGATTTGAGCCGAAGAAATGCACCGTCTGTGAGGCCGGACCGGAAAAGCTTCAGAAGCTCGACCGTGAAATCATTGACGGTCTGGGTCCCCGGGACGGAGCATTTCACGAAGAAAAAGCCTTCGACAATGTTCGCTTACATTACACGGACGATGCTCGCGACCTGATTCGTTCGCTTCCCGACGGCTATCAGCGACGACGCGCAGAGGCGCAGGTTGAGAAACGAGCCCGGGTACGCAAGATGACCATGATCACGAAAGAAATGGTGGAGGACGTTGTCGGGCAGACAAAGGAAACCGCGAAAAACCTGGAAGAAAAGGGGGAACTGGGCCAACGAGCGGTTGACACAGCCATGAAAGGCAAAGAATCGGTGGATCGCTATGTGCGCGACGGAGCCTTCGTATGGACGCGGGAAGCCCTTGCGCGTCTGAACAGAGTTCCGGAAGGATTCATGCGCAACGCCACGAAAAAATGCATCGAGAAGCTCGCCGCTTCCAGCAGGATGGATCTGATCGACCTGAATCTGGTGGAGGAAGGAATCAATAGCGGGTTGAACGTCATGGAAGAGAAGAGCAAGAAGCAGAACAGGCAGAAGGAGGACCGGTAGACGCGACGTTCGGGGCGCGAAGCACTATGAAAACAAAACACGATATTGCGGCGCACGGTGTATCCTACGTTGCCAATGAGATTGGCGCTTATACGATAATTGAAGAAGTGCCATGAAATTTCTTTGTGTGAATTGCAACGTACAGATGACTCTCGAAAAATCCCGGGGGCCGGATGACGGGTCTCTCTCGGTCGTATTTGGCTGCTCATCGTGTGGTCGAAAAATTGCCATGTTGACCAACTCCGAGGAAACCCAGGTGCTGCACTCACTCGGCATCAAGATTGCCGCGAGCGAGAAAGAGGCCGCTCCGATGGAAACGAATCGCTCGTCTCCTATGGATAATCCAGGAGCAGCCGAGTCGCTGGAATCCGCCAAAGCAGATCCGACGGATAAAACCAGCGGCGGCGCTATCGACGCTCAATCCGAACTGCAGTGGACACCGGAAGCCCTGGAACGGATGGACCGCATACCGGCGTTCGTCCGGGGAATGGTACAGAAAGGGATCGAGGATTATGCAAGGGCAAATGACATAACACGGGTTGACGAAGCCGTTCTCAAAGATGTGCGCGACGGATTCGGATTCTAATACACGTCCGGCGACCGCCAACGTGCACGTCTAATCATCAGGTTTGAGATCGAATGTAGCGGTCTCCGTCTCACCGGGGCCGACCGTGATCGGCTTCGATTCTCCTTCTAAAGACTCATGCCATACGACCAGTTCATACGTTCCAGGAGGCACATCCTTTAGCGTGAATTCTCCACTCTCGTCCGTCACCGCATAATACGGGTGCGCAGCCACCACGATAACAGCACTCATCCAGTTATGGATATCGCACGATACGCGGGTGAAATCCGGAAATCGGAATCTGCGCCCGGCAACTTCCATCTCATTCATGGTCTTGGGCATCGCCAGGTTGACGGGACGATTGTTCTCAGGCGCTGTATGAAAATTATGGAGAATACCGTCGGAATTGCGCACCTTCAACGCCTGACCAACGGGCAGTATCACAACATGCGGGTCGAAAACACACCCTTTCTGGTCCAGTACAACGACATCTTCCGTCCGCCATGTCTGCGTCACATCGATTCCTTCCAGGTAGACGATTGCATTTTTCAGGCCGGACGACTCGCCGTCAACGATGAGTGTCTCATCTGGAATTTCGCTGTCACATGATGAAAACTCGTCGCTGACGGAATGGAAAACCGGTTCAACATCGGGGCCGTCATAACGGATCGCACCTCTGATCACCGACGTTGTCTGGGCCGTTGAGATCGTCGGAATCACCGCCGAAAGGAATAGGAAAATCAGAATTCGATTCTTCATTTTCAGCTCGGTTCTTAAAAGAAAATATGGAATTGAAACATCAGTTGATCCTGGTTCAGGGGCACATTTTGCGGAATGAATCGGTTGATCCGATAGAATACTCCGATCTGTAGAAACTGTGTGATAAACGGTTCGATGCCAAAGGTTAAACGATCCTGGCCGTCCAGCGTATTCTTTACGTCCCGACGACGATCAAAAAATTCGTAGGTCGTCCTGACATTGAAACCGCGCATCGGAAGGAAGTAAAGTTCGACGAAGCCGGCGAACTGTTCCCTCTTGCCAAACCGCATGAAATCGCCTTCGGCGGCTAAGGTAAATCGTCCAACATTCAGACCGGCGAACATCCCCATTTTGTAATCGATGCTCCCTCGAATATTCTGACTGAACGATCCGCCGATTCGAAAGCGTCGAAACAGAATCTGGCCTATGACCGACACCTGATTACGTGTCAGATTGGCCATGACTGAAGTTCTCCCGGGCTCGAAACCGACCTCGATTCCCAGATCGTGCTTGCTGTAGGTGAATCCCGTCCTTGCGCGAATAAATGCATCATCGTCGCGCAGTCTGAGCCCGAACGGCAACAGCATACGGCCAACTTTCAAATACGAATTGAAGCGCCTGAACTGAATCAGACCGAAGAATTCGCGGTTTTCCGTGCCCGGAGCCAGTGTCTGGTCGACATAGGCCGTAAGCAGATCCGGTACCAGGCGGACTGAGAGATACAGATTCGCTTCGGGAATCCGGGAATTCGTTGTCGCCTCGCCTTCTTCACCCTCCGGTGTCGTGTATCGAAGCAGAGAAATGTTGTCTATGCGCAGGTTGGATCCCACGGAGATCGATCTGCTAAGCCTTCCGTCAAAAAAACTCGCCGACCGGATGGGCTTCATCGCCAGATTGGTCTGCGAATAGATCACTCCAAAACTGGTCCGTTTGCCTCCTCCCGTCCGATTCACATGGCATTGAGAACACTTTAATCCTGTTCGAAGCGCCATGTAGGGCTCCGCCTGTGCCGGTTTCGTAATGGGAGCGATCATTCCAATGCAGAAAACCAGGGCAACCGGAATTCGAGTGAATGTTATGTGTGAAACGCGCATTGTTCGGGTTCAGTCGTCTAGTGCTCCGGCTTTTATCCACGCAACCAGCCATTCAACCTCTGTTTTGGACACGAACGGCGGTCCATTCGATGGCATGCGGAATCCTTTTTTGGGAGCAACGGCTGTGATTTTCTGGACGAGATAACTCTTCACCGGGTCACCGGGAAGAATCCGCAGTCTCGGATCTCGGTCTGGAAGCTGGAACGACGGCTGCAGGACGAGTGATTTATAGGAGTTGCCCACGGTCAAATCCAGACCGTTCTCCTCGTCCCCGCCTGTATTATTGTATCCGGATCCTCCCGGCGAATGACAGCTCGCACAGTAGGTATCGAAAATAGGCTGAATCTGGGACGAGAAACCCAACTCATCCAACGGCATTCCGCTTTGGGTCAAACCGAGACCGTCCCCCTTACACGAGAGCAAGACAGATGCGAGAAGAAATCCGATACCGACCTGGAAACCACGTCCCGAGCCCACCGCTCTCCTCAATATTTTTCCTCTAATGAGTAAGCTCATCGTCGTGCATGAAGAGTCGATAGAATAGATTCGGTCTTCTTGCCAGACTTTTTACAAAATACACCAACGACCATTTTCGGCGACTGTCCAGCTTCTGTGTCTCTGTATTATCTAATAGCTCTATCTCGCGCTCCGTCGGCTGCTTGAGGAAATACGCTTTCAGAGCCTGAATCTCGGCGTCGGAATAGGCTTTCCGATAGTCGTCAAGCGTTGAAAGACTATCGCTGCCAAAGAGGAATGCGTCCGCGTAGGATGGCATCGGTGTGCCATCCATACCGGTACTAAAAGTTCTGAAGATGCTTTCATTGTCGTCTCCGCCCTTATACCCGCCACGCGTGAAGTCGAACGCATCAATTTTTCTCCCCGTGGCGTCCTTCAACGTGCCTTCCAGATGACCGGACCCGGTTCCGCGTACGCCGTGACACGTCCAGCAGTCCATGAGCATGTACAGATACTTCCCCTCCGCGAAAACGATTTCCGTCACAGTAGGCTCGGCCGGGATGTGCAACGTTGGTGCAAACTCATCTTCGTCGAAATATGGCGCAAACGCCCTGACGTACGTCGCGACATCGCGCAACTCTCGCTCACTCAACAGGTCTCGCCAGGACGGCATCATCGTGCGCGGAACTCCATTGCGGATCGTGCGCATCAGATCATCGACGGTAGGCAGATCGCCTGTAGGCGTTGACCTGAATTTGAAAACACCGGTCGAAAAATCGCTCGGTCGTGGATCCAGGGCGGCATAGCCGGGACCTTTTCCGTCCCCCTCGTCGCCATGACAGGCTGCGCACGCGCGTACGTATATATGCTCGCCTCGGCTTCGGGCCAGAGCAGCTTCTATCAAATCAGAAGCGGTGCGTTCAGACGTCCCGGCCGAAGACTGTGCGATTGCCGGACCGGCAGAGAAAAAGAGCAGGGTCAGACTGGTCAGTATGCTTCGCATCAAGTCGGCTGCCCGTTCGGTGACTCTTGAGCCGGACCTTTGTCCCATATTGTGCTCACGCTATAGAATTGGTCGAGACGACTACTTTGATAATTGTGCACGATAGAACTCTGGGTAAATCCTTCGCGGGCTTGCCGCGATGTACTTGTCGGATGATGCGCGCGCTGCCGGCTCGGGCAGACCGGAATCTGCGTCAGCCGGCAGATATCCGAAAAATACTCAGAACCCACATCAGTTTCATGGATATTTCCGGCGGGGAAATTCGGATTCGTCAAGCTTCGGTCTGACGACATGGCTTCGGTCTGATAATCAACGCATTAAACGAGCGCGATGAACCGGTGCTTGGGCCGGGTGCGATAGTGCATCTTTCTGCAACGCTGTTCGGTCGCCTCCTTCGGGATCATTTTCTACCTGTTCGTTATGTACAAAACTCAGGTATTCCCCCACAACATTTGTATTAAGACGGGATTACAATTCTGGGGATGAATCGACTCGAGACATGCTGGTTCACCTGCGTCGACTCCGTGCAACCTTCAGCGCCTGCCATGCAAGAACATGTAAACCCCGCATCGCCAAACCAACAAATCCCTATTACGGAGAAGAAGGTGTGCACACGCTTTCGCGCAATTCCATCACGTATCTCGATCGGGATATTACTGGGCTGTACTTTCCTCGCGAGTTGCGATATCGGGCCTAAACACGAGGAGCCTGTAGCCCCTGAAACTCCCTCCCTCACGGCTCCGCTCGACGGATCCGCTGATCAGCAGAACGCTCTCTATCTGGAATGGACCGAGTCGCCTGTGGCTTCAGCATATCATGTTCAGGTATCCACTCAATCGGATTTTCTTGATCTGACCGTCGATGACCGAAATATTCTAGTTCCGATTACACCGGTAAAAGATTTGCAGGTCGATTCAACCTACCACTGGCGGGTGAGAGCTTTTAACGAAGTGGGTTTCAGCGATTGGTCGTCGGCTTGGTCGTTCACGCCTTCATCACCCGCATCGTTTCCAGCCGTTCCACAGCTCGTATATCCGCCAGACGGGACAATTGATCTGGGAACCACCGTTGAATTCAAGTGGAGGACTACAAAAGGTTCCAGATTTTATCATATTCAGGCATCTCTGGAACGGGATTTTTTCAGCAGGGAAGCCGATATGATCGTGGCTGACACGGCACAGTCTGTTTCGGCGCTCGTATATGAGTATTGGTATTACTGGCGCGTGCGGGGACAAAATGCCGCCGGATATGGGCCCTGGTCTCCTACGTGGTTAATCGTAATCGCGGCCGGCGGATAGATCCGACGCCGATAAACAGGACGATCGATTCGAACAATTGGTACGCATAATCCGGTTATAGCGACATGAAATCATTTCATACAGAAAGAATCCTCTTTGGCGGATTGATATTCGGAATCAGTTTGGCCGGATGCACACTTTCACAGTCAGAAGTGGACGATACCATTCTGGACGAGCAGTTAATCCAGGTCCTCACAAAGAACGGTGAGCGTACCCTTGCCAATTTCATATTACCGGACAGCGACGATTTTTCCTCCATCCCCCAGGATCCGGCAAATCTTCTTACTCTGGACAAAGTAGAGCTGGGTAAGCTACTGTTTCATGAAACCGCACTTGCCACAAATCCGCGGCACGAGAGCGGAAGGGGAACGTACGCATGCGCGACATGCCATCATGCAGCGGCCGGTTTCCAGGCAGGACGGAAGCAGGCCATAGCCGATGGTGGTTCCGGCTGGGGTGAGAGAGGTGAAGGACGTACACGGAATGTTGCCTACGAAGTAGAAGATCTGGATATTCAGCCTATCCGGTCTCCTACCATTCTGAACACTGCCTATCAACGAATCACGAAGTGGGACGGCGGTTTCGGCGCACACGGACTGAATGAAGGTACGGAGTCAAGTTGGATTCCCGGCACCGATGCCGCCATGAATTGGTTGGGATACGACGGTCTCGAAACACAGGCCATCCGGGGATTGGTTGCCCATCGAATGGGCGATATCGAATCGAGTATCGTAGCCACTCATCCTACGTACACCGAGCTTTGGGACCGTGCATTTCCAGGTGAGCCTGTTTCGGTTGAAAAAGCGGGATTCGCCATAGCCGCGTACGAACGTACGGTTTTTGCCAATCAAGCCCCGTTCCAGCGCTGGCTAAGGGGTGAAACCAGCGCCATGTCCCCAGACGAAAAGCGAGGAGCTCTCGTCTTTTTTGGGGATACCGGTTGCGAGCGCATGTGCCACACCGGCGGCCCTCTCAGTTCAGTAAATTATTATGCTTTGGGAGTGGCGGATATGGAGGGTTCGGACGTTTACGGTGATATTCCTGAAACGCTGGGTAGAGGAGGTTTTCTTCAGGACCCGGACCAATACTTCATGTTCAAGATTCCACAACTCTACAATCTCAAGGACTCCCCCTATTACGGACACGGCGGAATGTTCAGATCCCTTCGGGAGATCGTCGAATATTACAACGAAGCTGTTCCTGCCCGAATCCTTCCTGAAGGGCGCATCAAGAGTACGTTCAAACCTCTCGAATTAACGGAGACACAGATTGACAATCTCGTGCTCTTTCTGACGGAATCACTCTACGACCCAAACTTAATGCGCTACGTGCCCGACTCGCTGCCTTCGGGAAACTGCACGCCGGCAAATGATCCGATTTCTAGAGTTGATCTGGGCTGCGACTGACGGGACGAAAGCATGAAGTGTTCGAAGGGAAACGTCGATCGACTACGAGCACCGTCGAATCATCGCAGCGGATCGGTTTTGCGGTGTCCGAAACGAAATCAGACTGAGCCCGGCCTTCCGGGCGACCGTTGTTCCGGTGCTCCACGGCTCTGGAGCGAGGCGAGTTGATGGTAGGGCTAAATCACCGTTTCAGGCGATCACGCCTGCTGTGGTTGGCCCTTCTGGCTGCAATCGCCGTCGTCACACTTCTAGCAGTGCCGACCGAAGCATTTCCGCAGGAAGCCGTACAGGAAATACCCGCCGATCCCGAATACCGCAGGCTTCCCATGATCGGTAGCCGCGTCGGTATGTGGGTTGTAGGTCAGCTCCATCTGATGTTCGCGGCTTTCGTACTGGCAGTGCCCCTCGTCTCGCTCATCATCGAGATCGTGGGGCATATGAAGAAGGAGAAGCGCTATGACGACCTGGCGTACGAATTCATGAAACTGATGTCGGTATCCTTTTCGCTGACGGCATCGCTGGGAGCACTACTGACGATTATGCTGGTCGTGCTGTATCCGAGACTAACGACCTACCTCGTCTCGATCTTTAGCTGGACCTTTTTCCCGTATGCCCTTCTCTTTTTCCTCGAAGCTGTTTTTCTCTACAGTTATTACTACGGCTGGGGAAAGTTTTCGCCTCGGGTACACATCGCACTCGGAATTGGCCTCAACCTCACCGGGTTGTCCATCATGTTCATCGCGAACGCCTGGCTGACGTTCATGAATACGCCCGGCGGCATCTCCGAGACAGGGGCGCTCGTGAACCTGTGGGATGCTATTAATAACTATACCTGGATGCCCATCAACATCCACCGAACAATTGCCAACGTTGCTTTTGGCGGTTCGATTGCGGCTGCGTACGGCGCATACAAGTATCTCGGCGCCAAAACGCCGGAGGCCCGCGCCCACTACGACTGGATGGCGTACGTAAGTATTCTCATCGCCATCATTGCCCTCATCCCTCTTCCTTTCGCCGGATATTTACTCGGGAAAGAGATCTATGCGTTCTCCCAGTCGCTCGGAATAGCCACCATGGGAGGGACTTTCTCCTGGATCTTCATCATCCAGGGCGTCCTTGTGGGCAACCTGTTTCTGGCTGCCAACTACTACCTCTGGGTCAGCATGGACCGAATCGAAGGCGCAGAGCGGTATCGGAAATTCATCAAATACCTGCTCGCTTCGATCGCGGTCACGTACATCGTCTGGGCGACGCCTCACTCGCTCGTTGCGACGGTTGAAGAAGCGAGGCGGATGGGTGGAGCCAACCATCCGATGCTGAACGTGCTGGGCGTGATGTCGGCTAAGAATACGGCCGTCAATGTGCTCATCCTGACGACGTTCGTGAGCTTTCTCCTTCACCGACGCAGCGACAAGGAGGCCACCGTGTCATGGGCGCGCACCGGTAAGCGCGTCCAGCTTTGGATATTCATCGTGACGACGGTCTTCGTTGTTTTTCTGGGAGTGTACGGGTACTTCGTAGAAGCGCGCGTTCGAATCGCCTTCTCGATTCCACAGGTCCTGTCGGTCCTCCTGGCAATGATATCGGTAACGGTAATCGACATCTATCTGTTCAGAAACGCCAGGAAGCGCGGTTCGATTCGATGGGGCGAAATGCCGGCCCGGGCGCATTACGTTCTTTTCTTTCTGGCCGTCACCTATGCCTGGACGATGGGCATCATGGGATACGTGCGCGGGGCGATGCGGCAGCACTGGCACGTGTACGGGGTGATGGCGGATACGTCTCCGGACGCATTCACGCCTTCGATCGGATATGCGTCGGTCGTCACGTCGGTGACGGTTTTCATCTTCTTCGTCTTCATCGTATTCGTATTCTGGTTGGCGGGTCTCACCGGGCGAAAACCCTGGGAGTCTACCGAGGAGGAGTCAACGGCATGAAGCTCAGCGTCAGAATTATCGTCTTCGTGACTCTTTCGATCGGATTTTACATGTATATAGGCCTGATTGTCCCGCAGACAACGATCTACCCTCCAGAGACTGCCGATCTTCGTAGTGATCTCACACCGGCAGAGCTGGCCGCAGCGGGAGAGGATATCGTCGCCGGAAAAGGCACCTGTCTGGTCTGTCATGCAATCGGAAAGCTCGAAGCCGCGCTACGCTATCCCGATCTCGGAAACATAGGTTCCGTCGCGGCATCCCGAGTCGACAGCCTCTCGGATGTGGCCTATCTCGCCCAATCGCTCTACGAGCCGGACTTATTCATCGTCGAGGGTTTCCTGCCCGGAATGCCTCCAGTCGATCGCCCCCCCATAGGTTTAACGGACGGCGAGATTCTGGCGGTAATCGCCTACATGCAGAATCTCGGCGGAGAGCCTTCGGTAACGCTGCAGACAAGGCTGCATTACCAGTCTGATTCGGTTCAGGTTGTCTTGCCGGAAGCGTCAACGTCTCAAGAAGAGATCACCAGAAGCCGAACGCCCCAACCGACGGGACCGAGAGGATCTCGCCTGTTCGTAAACTACTTCTGCACCACGTGCCACCTGGTTGACGCTCCGAATCCAATCGATCCGGAAACGCCGCCCCTCAGAGGACCAAGCCTGTACGATGTCGGTTCCCGGCTATCCAGAGCGGCACTTTATGAGGCGATACTGGAACCGAACCTCAATCTCTCGGAGGGATACGAGGCCGATATAATGACTTCCACGCTCATTCCGAGTGGATTCTACGACGAACTGACTCCGGTTGAACTGCGCGCTCTTGTCGATTATTTGGCAACACTCACGGGTGGCTAAGTGAATCTTTTCATCATTCTCGGGATCGTTGGCGGCCTGATCGCGCTCAGATTCTTAAAGCCGAACCCTTTGTTGAGGGCTCTGGTCTGGTTGCTCGCCAGCTATCTGGGCCTTCGTTTCGCACCGGATCCACCGTTGCCGTCGACGATCGTTTCGATGTTCATGGCCATCATCGCGCTGTGCCTGCTCGCCTATCTGACAGCAACGAAGGAGCGAATGCAGGATGCTGTGAGTCGGATCTCTGTTTTTCTTCTCGATCGGCGATTTGTCATTCCTCTGGTACTGCTGCTCATCGGGCTGCCCGTCCTGGTCGCAACACGAGTATATGTTAATGCCACGAGCGATCCTTCACCGCCGATTTCGGTCAGGACCGTGCATCCGCCTCCTCCAACTTCGATCTCCTTCAGGGATACGGAGATTGACCTCATCGCTGGGGATAATCCGTACCGTGAACTGGAAACGAGCAATCCCGAGGCATTTCAAGACCACCTCGAAAACGGACTTCGGGTCTATTACGAAAACTGTCTGCTTTGTCACGGATCCGAACTCAATGGGGACGGCCTCTTCGCCCACGGGCTGGATCCTATCCCGACAAATTTCAGAGATGCAACAACGATAGCCATACTGCAGGAGTCCTACCTTTTTTGGCGTATTGCCAAAGGCGCGCCGGGTCTTCCCGACGAGTCAACACCCTGGTCTTCGTCCATGCCGGCATGGGAGCCGTTCCTGTCCGCGGAAGAAATCTGGGACGTCATACTCTTCCTCTACGATTACACCGGCCAGAGGCCGCGAGCCGTGGTGATCCCAAAATGAGAGCGCTACTCCTGTCGATCGGTCTGGCCGCGCACGTCTTCTCAGCAGACGCGCAGGATATCGATCTGGGTACGGACACCCAGCGCGGATCCGGCCGGCTGCTCTACGAGATAAAATGTGCGCAGTGCCACGGTGTCAAGGGAGACGGGGTGTCTCCGGGAAGTCCGTATCTCAGGCCCGGGCCCCGGGATTTCACGTCCGGGATCTACAAATTCAGGACGACGGAAAATGGAGAGATCCCTTCGGATGAGGATATCAAGCGCAGTATCCGAAACGGAATGCCGTATACGAGCATGCCGGCGTGGCCGTCGCTCAGCGACGATGACGTCACGAACCTGATGTACTACCTGAAGACGTTCTCAGAGGACTTTATCTACTTCGGAGACGCGGTTTCCTTCGAAATTCCAGATCCCCCTGAAATCACTGCAGAGTCCCTCGCACGCGGCCGGGACGTTTACGTAGAGAATCAGTGTACCGACTGCCACGGAAACCACGGCCGAAGCAACGGAATATCGTCCCCAACGCTAAAGGACATGTGGAATTCGCCCATCAGGGCGACAGATATGACCATGCGATGGACGTATCGAGGCGGTACGTCGCGGAAGGACATCTACAGGACGTTCACAGCCGGGATAGACGGAACTCCCATGCCTGCCTACAAGATCGAACCGCTGGAAGATCGATGGCACCTCGTGAACTACGTGGCATCACTTTCCGAGGTTGAGTCCGACTATGGCACGGTGGTCAGGGCGGTTCGGGTCCCCGACACGCCCGGCGATGCACTCTCTCCGGCGATGTTCAGGAGCGCTCCTCCCACGATGTTTCCTGTGGTGGCGCAACTCATCGAGCCCGGGCGTTCCTTTTTTCCAGCTGCTACAGCCATCGAAGTCCGGGCCGTCGTAACGGGTGAACACGTCGCCGTGATGCTCCAGTGGAATGACATGAGCGCTCAGGTTACCGGTTGGAACGATCCGAAGATCGACGTACCGCTGTGGCTGGAAGATTCGGACACAACTGAGGTCTTTTCAGATGCAGTCGCCGTGCAGTTTCCGTCGAGTACCGAATCGGGCCTGCAGAAGCCCTATTTCCTGTTCGGGGATATCAAACGGCCCACGGACATCTGGTTCGCGGATCTCTCGGAAACGGAGCCGTGGCACTACATAGGACGAGGAACCGGGTTGTTGCAGATCGGAAGCACGCCCCTTGACATGTGGTCCAGGTGGGACGACGGACAGTGGACGGTCATATTCCGCCGGGCGCGCATCGAGATGGACCACGCCGCTTTTGAAGAAGGTCGATTCGTCCCCATAGCCTTCTCCGTATGGGATGGATTCAGTCGGGAGAGAGGCAACCGGAGGGGCGTCACGTCGTGGTATAATCTGTACGTGCAGCGGGCAGACGACGGATCTCCAATTCCGAGCATGCTCATCCTGGGTCTACTGACGCTGATGGCCGGTGTCGTCGCTGCGATCCGTCTTCAGTGGAAATTTCTGGGTGACGATTCACGCGGCAACGTATTGAGAGAGAACGAATACCTGTTGCGCAAATGTCCAATTAGCCGGCCTCTGAAAAGAATAATCCGTCGCGAGGGCCTGACTATCGGTATCAAGGACTATCGAAAGCTGAGAGAAACGCAGCCCGACACATATAATTTCTCACCTGATGAGCTGATCAAAATCAGCGACTCATACCTCCGCGCGGGCAACGTCGATGCAGCCCTCGCTTTTCTGCACCTTAACCTCGAAACACACCCACACGATGTCCCGGCGCTGGATCACGTCGGACATGCCTACATGCAGGCCGGGAAACCGGACCAGGCCACCGCTTTTTATGAGAAATCAGCCGCGCTGAACCCGGAAAGATCGATGGGTAGGCTTATTCTGGAAGCGCGCAGACGTGGAGATCGGAACAGCAAACGTATAGTGATTTCCCCTATACATTACCGGGCAGTATAGTCGTACAATTTCAACCGCTTATTTAATTCCTGTAAGAATGAAGGGAGAAAGAACATGGCTTTAGAATGGAAGGATGAATTCGACTGTGGTGTGGCAGAGGTAAACGAACAACACCAACAGCTGGTTGGGCTACTCAATTCTTTGGAGCAAATGATTGCTGATGGGATTGAGAGTGGTCCTAAGGTGGACAGTCTGCTCAGCTCGCTGGCGTCTGATGCAGTGGCGCATTTCTCGTTTGAGGAAGGGTGCATGGCGCGCTACAATTGTCCGGCAGCCCGGTTAAACAAGGAAGCACACGCCCAATTTTTGGAGATCTTCGGGGATTTCCAGCGCGAAATTGAGGAAAACGGATCGAATGCACCGCTGCTCAAGAGACTACACGAGACGGCTGAGGGTTGGATTGTTACACATATACTCAATGTGGATGTCCAGTTGAAACCGTGTGTTCACTGATCTGAAGTCAACGCAGTCTGAAAAACAGCGGCGGAACACGTTGCATAAGAGATGCTGACTGACGAGCTGCGAAGGTGCGAATAATCGAAGTTCAGGAGGTGAGCGAGTATTCCGTGAATGAAACGCAATAGATAACGATCTTCGAGACCTGCCGGGCCCACGAACGCCGGGTGCGGCTGAATGGGCCTTTCACAGAACCGGATTCCCGAGTTTCATGCTCGACCTGCGGCGTGCTTCGCCTGACGATGCAAACTCCTCGTGGCTGACCCAACCGATACTTTTCAGAAGCATCAGGGCCATGGCATTGAGTTACGCTTTTAATCGTACCGTTCTTTCTGACGACTACGATGAGGTGATTTTCTTCGATCAGACCCATCCTTCCGTACTACTTCATTGAGTAGACTGATGAATCGTGATCTCATTTAAGGAGACACGCTCGTAACGAGTTTTTGGTCGTGCAAACGAGTGACTTTTTTTACCCACATATCGCCGCTCTGAAAGAACGGTACGATCATGCAGATAAGTGTTCTCTTTCGTACTCTGGCAGTGAATGGGAGCCTTACGTCAAACTTTCCGATGTGACGAAAATGAAATATTGTTCGGCTATCTCATGTATTGTCCTACTGGCCATATTCAGTATTGGAATAAGCGGCTGTTCATCCTCTAACAGTGGAAAACCGGCCTTTGACGCATCGTCCATCCCGGATACGGCGTTCGAGATCCATCTGTATAGCGAGAGGGATCCGGAAGACTACATTGGATACATCCGGCGAAGACTTGAAGCACTCGGATTTGATATTGGTGATTACAGTCCTGTTGATCGAACGGTCAGGACGTTATCAACGGACGTTGGGCGCCGGATTTCACTCACGATCTTTGCGTCTACAGACTATGACGTTAACGTTTCCAGAACAATTGCTCGTTTCAGTGGCCTTGTTGGAGACGACAGAGGTATCGCCCGCTGGAATAGCAGCGATGACGAACAAGCATTTGCTTTTAAAGCATTGGCGGAATACGTGCAAATGATCGAACACGAACACCTGGTCTACGCTGTTCAGCAGTAAACCAGCAAGACATACGGCCCAGGACGAGTAGCGACTATTGATCCTCGTCGTCAAAATCGTCCCAATCCGTTTCTTCGTCTTCCCAGTCAGTTTCTTCTGAGTCTGATTCGTCTTTCTTCGTCGAAATTTCCGTAATCGCCGTAATCGCCCTCGGACGAATCGCCGTCGCCGATCACCCGCGATATCGGCTGCCCAGCTCGCCGGATCGACGAAATCCGGTTCGAATTTCCGGCACGGTCCCTGCAGTGGAAGGGCTAAATCAAGAAAAAATATCGTAATGATCTATTGATGCATTAGCGGCGTACTCGAAAGCCGGTCCGGAAAATTGTATCCAATAAAAGCAAGGACTGGTATCGAGCCGCCGGTATGCTGCCCTCAATGATCAATCGCTAATAGTAATGGTTTCAATCCTATTAATCTCAACACTCGTTCTCTGGCTGGCATCAACGCTGCTACTTATTCCTTTCGCCCATCATGTGTCTGACAGGCGAAAAATGAACGAACGCCCACCGCATTCAAAAAGCTGATGTCAAGATGGCCGTCAACACGGTCCGGAACGGCAACGGCCGACTGAACGACACTTCTCACGGAAATTGTAACGGAAACTGAAAATCTCGTGGGAGCGAGAATGGTTTCATCAGCGGCCGCGACGACGCGCCTTATCGAATCCTCGGCTTCCACCGTCCTTCCGAATAGACGCTACGAATGTCCACGAGGACTTCGCGGTCGAACATGAGCTGTTCACCGCCGGCGACATCGACTGATTCAACGGGAGCAATTCTCAGGTCATAATTCTCCCATCCCATGTAGTCGACGAGAATGCGCTGGAATTCCAGGTCAACAATGCCGTCGATTGTGCCGTCGTAGAAACCACGCACCGTCCACATTTCCTGGAATTCACGCGCCAGTGCTTCGTCAACCGGAATCATGTTTTCCCGCTGCGACTGCGTAAAGTAAAGATTGTTGAGTTTGTAGAGGCGCTCAAGCTCTGCAATCGGAGTCTCGTGGTCATACACCGAGATGTCGATGAAATTGTCCATACCGTCATAACCGGCGCCCTCCCGTACGACAAGGAGCGCTGCGCTCTGCTCACCGCGCTGGTCTCCACCGGCCTTTCCACCCGCCACCAGCGCCGCCACCAGTCGATCGGCGAGTGAGCCTTCCGTGGACTGGAAGGCATCGGCCATGGCTTCTACGGTCTCTTTCGAAACCAGAATGTTTCCCTGCGCTGTAAATCCATACCCGGTCAGCACGGTGCCGACGTTGCCCTGCTCCGGTCCCATCGCCGCTACGCTGGAATCCCTTTGCCCTATTCGTGCACCCTGCCAGGCAAACGCACCGCTTCCCGTCCATGTGGCTGCGTTCCCACGGGCATCCACCATGCCAACCTGCCTGTCTTCTCGGCCCTCATCTCCCCGAAGCACGATACGAAGCGCCTCCTCGGCGGTCGCTCCGTCTTCCATGAGTGCGAGCCCCTTGATACCGTAGTCGAGCTCCACGAAGCTCTGCGTGGCAACGGCTCCAACGCCTGCTCGGGCCCATGGCACGACCGGACGAAGGTTCGGAAATTTCGATTGCACGACAACCCCCAGATCTCCGTTCTCCGGATCGAATGCGACCATCGAGAACGTGGACACGAGCGGATCCCTGGACGATTGGTTCAGAAAAAACAGGGCGGCGGACAGAGCGGCAACTGAGACAAGCGCACGTGCGATAATGGAGCGTTTCATACGGCAGAGATGATGAGTCTTGATTTCACAAGGATAGAGAATGTGCACACTCGGAAGGATTTTCACAGGGTCCCGCGCAACGATTTCCGAAAACGATTACTTAGAACGATTGCTTAAACCACTGCTTAGAACAAAATGTTGACACCGCCTTGAAACGTGCGACCGGATCCCGGATCGAAATAGCGACGACTTCTCGAATTGATCGTGACCGAGGTCACATATTTCTCGTTGAACAGATTGTTCACCTGCACGAACGGACGGATCATCGCCGATCCCGCGGATATGCCTGAATGCGATAGATTTACATCAGCCAGCGAATAAGCATCCGTTCTCGCCGTATTTGCATCGTCCACGAAATAAGAATCCACGAATAACATATTGAACTGCAGCACCATATTTCCCGGTGTCATGACTGCCGAGAAAGTGAGCTGGGTCTCCGGAACACCCGGCAGACGGTTTCCGTCAAGCGGCTCTTCCCTGAACTCAAATCTACCCCTCGTGAGCGCAGTACCCAGTTCTACATCGGGCGCGGGAACCCAGGAAAAAGAAGCTTCGATGCCGACGTGAATGTTTTCGCCCCCGTTTCGAAAAAAGGTTCGTTCGCCACCCTCTTCGGTCTGAAAGGCGACGAGACGATCCTGAACGATCAAACGATAGACGGCTATGTCGGCAGCAAATCCCGTGTCATTCTTTCTGGTTCGAATTCCCGCTTCCACTCCCACGGTTCTCTGGGCATCCAGATCCGGATTGAATCCCCCCGTCAGATCAGGGCGATTCACCAGTTCCGTCGTTGTCGGTGTTTCGAAGGCAGTGCCCACATCGGCATAGACGGTTGCGCCCGGCAACTGATACGAAAATCCAAGAACCGGACTGAACGCCTGAAACGTGCGTTTACCGGACTGATCACCATTAAGAAGAAGATCGTCTTCCATTTTGAATCGAACGTAGTCAAACCTCGCCCCCGCGACGAACCGAACTCGATTGGAAACGGAATACGAGAATACGGAGCGAACCGAGCCGTTCAGCACACGCTCATTCTGATCCAGTTTTAGATCGGTCCCCCGCCCCCCTTCCACCGTATTCCAGTTCTTGCGCTTATCCGATTGAAATCGAATGTCAGCACCGACGGCCAGTGTCAGCCGAGACGCCGGCGTCTGCAATGATACATCCGCGCCACCCGCTTGTCGGTCAAGGTCAATGAAGGCAAAAGGAAGGGGATTTCGGAGAGCCCGCCTGATCCAGTGCGCCGACACGGTCACCAGGCCAAAACCCGTCTGCTGAAGAAAATCTGTTCCCAGTTGAACCTGCCGGCTCTCCTTGCCGGCTTTCTGCCTCTTGAAGAACGCGCTGGCGAGCGTGGGATCCGCCTCATATTCGACCCTGGTCAGCGAGCCCGGATGGTCTGCGCGTTGATCAGCCGCCGCACCCCTGAAATTCAGAACTGAAGAAGATCCCACGTTAAAACGAGCGAGAAGCGCTCCCCGGGTGAATCGTCCTGAACTATGATCGCGGTATCCGTCGCGTGATATGGACGATGCATATACTTTGATCCGGTGCTTGTCCAACCGGAGATTAGTCTCACCGACCGCCTGCATGAGCCCATCCGATCCTGCCGAGAGACGTACGCGCGTGGCATAGTCGTCTCGATTTCTACTCGTCGACAGAAAAAGGGCTCCGCCACTCCCGTTTCCCCAGAATACCGATACCGGACCGCGAATGAGTTCGGCCGACGTAATCATGCCCGGATCGACGATGTCGGCGATAGACTGTCCATCGGGCAGCGTGAGAGGGATACCGTCGAGAACGATCTGAACACCACGAACACCGAACGGTGCGCGGCTGCCCATTCCTCTTACTATGAGCCGCTCACCAACGGCAAAATGGTTGCGATCACTCAAGAACAGGCCCGGAATTCCGCGCAGGGTCTGCTCGAGTGATGTGCCGGGCGCCGTATCGACGATCTGCTGCGGTCGCCGTATCGAGACAAGAGAGAATGGTGATGTTGCTTCCGTACCGAGTCCCCGCGTGGCGGATACCCGAACTTCCGGAAGCGCAACGTGCACGGAATCCTGTGCAAATACAGGCAACGGCGTTGCCGGCGCCAGACCGGATACGATCAAAGCGACCGAAAAGGCGCGATAATATGCACGGGGCAGTTTCGTTCGGAAACACATTCGACACCATATTCGGAAATGCATTCGCAGTTGAACCTTCGATTCGATATACGAGTGGAACTCAGTACCCATAAATCGAGAAGTCATCTCTCCGCATATATAGAGAAATCACGATAGCCAGTAGCGCCGTATTAGCCAGTAGCGCTGAACCGCCGTACGAAAGAAACGGAAGCGGAATACCGATCACGGGAAGAATGGCGGTCGCCATCCCGATGTTAATGAAGATGTGTATTAGATAGATGCCCACGGCGCCCGCGGCCACCATCACAGCGAACGGGTGTTTGATTCTGCTACCGAGTTGAATGAGCCGGAGCAGCAGTCCCAGAAACAGCGCCAGCACGACCAACGAGCCGAGAAAACCGAACTCTTCTCCGATAACGCTGAATACGAAGTCCGTCGACTGCTCCGAAACGAAAACACCTTGCGTTTGCGTACCCTGCATGAATCCTTTTCCAGCCCATCCACCGGATCCGATGGCGGCCATGGATTGAACCTGCTGAAATCCTTCGTTTAATCGGAATTGCTCCGATCCGGGATCCGTGAAGGAAAGGATGCGAGCCACCTGATGCGGTTGTAGCAACTGTGTGAGCGCGAGCGAGGCAACGAGCACGGTACCGACCGAAAACAAGCCGCTTATCCATGTCAGATTGCGGTCACGGGTACGGAAGTACATGATCAGCGTAAAACCTATCGCAAATAACCAGGCGCCCGGTTCATAAACGATGGAAAGGTATCCGGCTACGGCAGGAGCGATCATGATAAGCAGAAGATCCAGTTCGAGGCCACTCCAGAACAGCGCAATCGGAATAAATCCGATAAATACCAGGGCCGTGCCCATGTCGTTTTGCAACACGATCAGAAACGCGGGAATCAGGATCATGCCCACCACCAGGAGGGCGAAGCGAATGCCCATTCTCTTCGGGCGACGAATACCAACGACCTGCGCCACGCCCAGGACCATTCCAACCTTGGCGAGTTCAGACACCTGAAGCTGCATGGATCCGATCATGATCCACGATTTTGCTCCGTTGATTTCCCTGCCAAACAGCAGAGCTCCCAGCAGCAGAAGAACTGTGAACACATAGATCGGAAAAGCCGTCTGCTGGTAAAAACGAACAGGCAAAAGCATTGCAATAATCAAAGCGATTCCGGAGACGGCAAACCAGAGAAGCTGCCTGTCGAAATTCCTTCTCACGCTGGCCAACAGGAATTCGGAAGCCGGGCTATTCGTGGCTGAAAAAATGGCCGTCAGTCCGACAATTACGAGCGAGCACCAAAAAAATAGGCTCAAAAAATCGAGATTGTTATACCAGGTGCGCACTGATTCTCTTTCCGTTTCTAATTCGATCAGGGAATTATCGACGCCAGTTGTTCCGGTAGCGCTCCACTGGAGTTTTCCAATACTTGCCGGAAAAGCCAGTTACGTGCCGGCGAAATCTGGCCCGTTAAATACCGCTCCGCCATAAAACTGGCGATGGGCCCGGCAGTCATCGACCCGAAACCAATGTTTTCCACCATAACGGCGATGGCGATCTGTGGCTCATCGAACGGTGCGAACATCACAAATACAGAATCGTCTTCGCCACGACTGTTCTGAGCCGTTCCCGTTTTCCCGGCACTGGGCACCCCGGGTATTTCCAACCAGGGGCTTGTCTCGGTCATTACGTCCCGAAGAGCTCTTCGTACAATTTCGAAGTAACGTGGATTGATCGATATCTGAGACGGTTCTGCCGGCACGACTGCCTCGATATCGCCGGTCAATGGATCCTCCGTAAACCGTACCAGGTACGGTGTAACGAGTGTGCCGCCATTTGCGATGGCGGCGATGTAACGCGCAAGCTGCATGGGTGTGACACCCATGTCGCCCTGGCCGACCCCCAGACTCATCGGTGTTCCAACGTTCCAGCCGTCGGGATATACACGATTATAGTAGGCAGAATCCGGAATGAGTCCGGCACCCTGTTCGCGTATATCAATCGCGGCCATTTCTCCGAATCCGAACGAGTGGGCGTAGCGACTGAACGTATTGACATCAACACGTGTCATCATTTCGAAGAAAAACGTGTTGCATGATTCCCGGATGGCAGCTTCGACCGCGATATTTCCATGCACGTGCAGGCACCGAAACATTCCGGGGCCACCGCGCGGATGATAGCCGGCGCAGTACACCGTCGACGACGGAGTGATGACGCCTTCTTCGAGAGCCATCAGCGCCACGAAGGGTTTGAATGTGGAACCTGGAGGAAGCAGACTCGACGTGGCTCGATTGAAAATGGGTTTTTCCAGACTGGCTGTCAGGTATTCCCAGGTCTCCGGTTTGATCGCCTTGGAAAAAACATCCAGGTCGTAGTCCGGCGCGCTCAACATCGTGAGGATTTCTCCCGTATTGACATCAAGCGCTACGGCGGCACCGCGTTTGTTTACGAAGAGCGACTCTGCGAGCGCCTGGATTTCGTTGTCAATAGTCAGATGCAGGTTACGCCCGCTTTGAGAATCTATATCCCTGGATCCATCCAGATAGGATTCAGTGATCTGACCATACCTGTTCACGAGGTTAAACTCGCTCCCGAGTTTGCCGCGCACCATGCGCTCGTACGTACGTTCCAGTCCGGATTGACCGATCAGATCACCCAATCGATACCCTTCATCCCGCCTTGCTTCGAGATCCGGTTCACTGATCTGACGAACATAGCCCAGCACGTGCGAGGCACGCGCTTTCGATTTATACAGTCGTTTTTGATCAACCTCGTACGAGATACCGGGCAGACGATTGTGGTTTTCGAGAACGCGAGCCAACACATCGAACGAAATTCCTCGGACGAGCAAACTCGAACGAAATGAGTTCCACCTACGGGCCTTGTGCACGCGATCGGAGATGACCGAATCGGGCATCGCTAACAGCTCGGCCAGTAAGGGAATCGTTTCCGTATCGAAATAAAGTGGAGTAACGAGAAGAGAATAAGCCGGTTCATTGTCGACGAGAAGCACACCGCTGCGGTCGAAGATGGCACCACGGGCGGGAAGAATGCGGCGCTCTCGAACGGCGTTACTCCGCGATTCCCCGGAATAAGCGGACGTGTCGATGATCTGCAGTTTGAAAAGTCGGAGTGTCAGCACACCCAGAATCGCACAAATGAGGACGACAAAGAGACGGGTCCGAGTGCGATTTTCTTCCATATGAATGTCCGCTGATTAAGACAGCAAGCTTATTGTCCGTCCTGAGTGCAGGACCGTTTCTTCATCCGGAACGTGTAATCGTGAATCTGCGCCTACCGTTCGCCTGCCTGCATCTTCCGACTGGGACACGCTATCGGCCATTGGCAAAGATCGCGGAGCTATTGGGATCGGTTATTGCGACAATCAACCGTGCCGGAAATTAATCGTCCCGCCGGCAACAGCCTTCCTGCTGCCCCGTTACATTGTTGTGCCTGAAGACACAAACGAGTAAATGGAACGGCGGTTTCGAGGATTATTCGGGACGGCCAGGGTAGCCGGATATCCTAAGACTCATAAGCGGGAGTGCGTCACCGACACACACGATTGATCAAATGAAAAGAAAAACGGAAAGGATCGACGTCTGGACGAAGCACGCACTCGGTGCCATTATTCTAATGTTTATAGCTGTAGCGCTTGCTGTCCCGGATCCGGCATTGGCACAGTATTTCGGACGGAACAAGGTTCAGTACGACAGTTTTGAATTTCAGAGTTTCGAAACGGACCATTTCGAAATCTATCTCTATCCGGAAGAAGAACGTGCTGTGAGGGACGCCGCACGAATGGCAGAGCGTTGGTATGAGCGTCATACCAGATCGTTTTTAAGAGAGTTCTTTGAGCGTAAGCCGATCATTTTTTATGCGAACGACGCCGATTTCCAGCAGACGAATGCGATCGGAGGTTCCATCAGTGAGGGAATTGGCGGCGTGACGGAGTCTCTCAAAGAGAGGGTAATCATGCCCCTCACCGGAAGCTACCGTGAGACCGATCACGTGCTTGGTCACGAGCTTGTGCACTCGTTCCAGTACGACATAGGCCTTTCCCGCACGGATTCTATCCTTTTTTCCATGCAATACCTTCCCGGCTGGCTGATAGAGGGAATGGCCGAGTATTTCTCAGTTGGAAGGGAAGATCCACACACGGCGATGTGGATGCGTGATGCGGCCATCCGCGATGATCTTCCTACCATTCGCCAGATCACGACGGATGCAAGCTACTTCCCCTACCGCTACGGCCAGGCCTATCTCGCCTACGTTGGTGGTAAGTATGGCGATGCAGCTGTGGCCAACCTTTATAAACTGGGCGGGCGCATCGGGCTCGATTCAGCCTTCGTCTATACGATCGGTATTACAGCGGATTCCCTGTCGACCGAGTGGATTTCCGCCGTGAAGGATGCCTATCTGCCGCTCGTTGAAGGCCGCACTCCGTTTAACGAGGCGGGGCACCGAGTGCTGGCGAGCGACATTGACGCCGGCGACATCAATATTTCTCCGGTTGTCAGTCCAGACGGACAGTACGTGGCCTTTCTTTCGGAAATAGATCTTTTCAATATCAATCTTTTCATCGCCGATGCGTCAACGGGTAAGGTTGTAAAAAAGCTCAAGGGAACGTTCCGCGATTCGCACTTCGATTCAATTCGATTTATCAGCTCCGCCGGATCGTGGTCTCCTGATGGACAGCGTTTTGCCTTCATTACGTTCGTAGCGGGCGACAACGAAATCTCGATTCTCGACTGGAACACGGGCATCATCGAGGAGCGCATCTCCGTTGCAGGCGTATCCGCGATTTCAAATCCGGCCTGGTCACCCGACGGTCGCACAATCGCGTTTTCGGGCCTGGACGGAGGCATCAGCGATATCTATTTGCTCGATCTTCCGACAAAGAAAGTAACGCAGTTGACTGACGATCGTTATGCCGATCTGCAGCCGGCCTGGTCACCGGACGGCCGCACGCTGGCATTTGTTACGGATCGCGGACCGGGCGGTACGAATTTCCAAACGCTTGATTTCGCCAAGGAACGTCTGGCGATCATGGACACGGAAACGCTGGAGTTGAATGTGCTCCGCCCGTTTGACGGTCGGCATTCCAATCCGCAATTCTCGCCGGACGGACGAAACCTGTACTTCATATCTGATCATGACGGATTCAAGGACATTTACCGCTTGGCCCTTGATTCGGAAGACGTCTTCAAAATCACGAATCTTCAGACCGGCGTCTCCGGAATCACGTCGATGTCACCGGCCATGTCGGTCGCGATGCAGAGTGGTCGGATGATGTTCTCAGTGTACAGCGATGGTGATTACTCGGTCTTCTCGAAGGAACCGGATGAGCTTGAAGGATCTCTCGTTCAGCAGACGCAGCCCGCTTCGCCGTCAGTGGCAGGCATTCTTCCGCCCCTGCGCGCAGTTGATGCAGGATTGGTCGGTAACTACCTGAACGATCCGCTCACCGGTCTTCCGGACGACCAGGATTTTGAAATGTCCGACTACAACGCGCGACTGAAGCTGGACTACGTCGCTCCGCCGACGATCGGCGTCTCGGCCGGTGGACCGTATGGGGGCGGTCTTCAAGGTGGTGTCGCGCTGTTCTTCAGCGACATGCTCGGTAATCATAACCTGGCAATCGTCGCCCAGGCGAACGGCACCTTCAAGGATGTTGGTGCGCAGGTCCAGTATACAAATCGGGCTCGCCGACTCAACTACGGTGGATCGGTCGCGCATATTCCGATTTTATTCGGTGGATATCTGGCTCCGAGCATTGGCCCGGATCCGGACGGGGTAATCTCGGAGATCTACGGACAACTCCGTCAGCGAATCTATATCGATCTGCTTCAGGCAAACGCCTCTTATCCGTTTACGACCACACGTCGATTCGAATTTTCCGCAGGTGTTACGAGATATGGATTCGATTACGAAGTGGACCGATTCTTTGTGAATCAGTTTGGCGTCCGGAGGGAGCGAACAGATCTGAATGAAATGGAACCGGACCCCGTCTACTATGCCCAGGCCGGATTGGCACTCGTCTCGGATTATTCATTCATTGGCTTTACTTCGCCGGTTCGAGGCGGACGATCCCGACTGGAAGTAACCCCGTCCATAGGTTCTCAGAACTACGTTCGACTACTGGCCGATCTCAGACGGTACATTTATCTGAAGCCGTTTACGTTGGCTATTCGCGGTTTGCACATCGGCAATTACGGCGTGAAGGATCGGGACGATGCCCTCTTTACAAGTGAATATCTGGGCTATACGTATGGAAGCGGCTTCATCCGTGGGTACGGGTTCAGTACATTTAATGGACTCGATTGTCTCGGCACGTCTCAGGAGTGCCTTGCGGAACAGGATCGCCTGATTGGTACGCGTATCGTAACGGCGAGCATGGAGTTTCGCATTCCTTTGCTAGGCACGAGCGCCTTCGGTCTGATCGAGTTTCCATACCTGCCGACCGAGTTGACCTTCTTCGTTGATGGTGGCGTGGCATGGACAGCCGATGAGGCACCCAACCTGGTATTTACGACAGAACCCACGGTCGATCGCATTCCGGTGTTCAGCACGGGCGTATCCACACGATTCAACATGTTCGGATACACGGTCCTCGAAATCTTTTACGCAAAACCCTTCCAGCGACCGGATAAAGGCGCGCATTTTGGTTTCCAGATCATTCCCGGCTGGTAACCTGAATCCGTAGAATTACAGAGGGCGCAGGACGAGGATCTTGCGCCCTTTTTTGTTTCTGTTTACCAGCGTCACGCTCAACACAACAATTACTGATCCACGAGAAGATCGGATTTCATTACCGTCACGGCGTGTCCCGAGAGATGTACGCTATCGCCTCTTCACGGAGTCCCTCGGCAGACCTATCTTCACTTCGTACATCTCGATGGTTACGCATGCATCCCTTCATCAAGCGCATTCTGTTCAGCCTGAGTCCGGAACAGGCCCATAATGTGGCGATCGGAGCTGCTCGGGTATCACAAACGGTTATCCCCAGGGTCATCGACTCGACTTATTCCTATGCACATCCCCGCCTTCATACGTCGCTTTTCGAAAAGCAGTTCACGAATCCGATCGGTCTCGCTGCAGGATTTGACAAGAATGCCCAGCTGATCACGTTCTGGAGAAAACTTGGTTTTGGGTTTGTCGAGGTCGGATCGATCAGCGCCAGGCGAAGCAGAGGAAATCGACGACCCAGAGCTTTTCGGCTTCCCGACGACGAAGCGCTCATCAACCGCATGGGATTGAACAATCATGGCGCCGCCAGAATTATCCGAAGAGTGGCTCGGCATGCCGGCATGAAAGCCTTTCCGGTCGGCGTGAATCTTGCCAAAACCCACGACCCATCAATCACTGGAGAAGCCGCCATCGAAGACTTCTGCGAAAGCTTTCGTCTTCTTGCTCCGTATGCCGATTACATTGCTCTTAACATTTCCTGTCCAAATACGGCTGATGGAAAGACATTTGAAGATCCGAATGCGCTCGATGACCTGCTGGCGGCTATTCAAGCCGAGCGCAGCGAGCTGTCTCGGAAGCTTCCGATTTTGGTCAAGTTATCGCCGCCGCTCACTTCGGATCCGTTCGTACTGGACAGTCTGATCGACGAACTGGTCATGGTCTCGCTCGCCCACGGCGTGAATGGATTCATTGCTTCGAACACGGCAAGCGACCGACAGAATCTGAGGAGCCGTTCTGAGCTCGTTGAGGCGATTGGGCCGGGCGGGCTCAGCGGACCCCCGATCGAGGCCAGGTCAACAGAGCTGGTACGCTATCTTTACAGAAAAACAGGTGGTAAGCTGCCTATCATCGGGGTTGGCGGCGTGGCATCGGCCGAATCCGCCTATAGAAAGATTCGCGCAGGAGCGTCGCTCGTGCAATTGTATACAGGCCTCGTATACAACGGTCCGGCTCTCATTCGGGATATCAAGCAGAATCTCGTTACGCTCCTTATCGAGGATGGGTTTTCTGCCATATCGAAAGCTGTTGGGTTGGACACCTGATTCTGTCACTCAAATTGCCTTTCGTCACGCCACCCGTTACATTTTTCCGGTTCGTCCCCTATTCCCACCAGAGATATGCCTGCCGTTATAAATTTTAATACGGTTCCCGAGCTGTTTAATGGCCTGGCTGAAAGGCACGAGGGAACCGATCAGGTGATCGTGCGCTACCGAGATCCATCCGAAAAGACGTGGATCGATATTACGTGGGACGAGTTTCGCGGGCGTGTTCAAGCCATGGCGGGGTATCTGTTCGGCCTGGGTATTCGTCCGGGCGACAGGGTAGCGATCCTGTCTGAAAACAGGCCGGAATGGGCTATTACCGACATTGCGACACAGCTCCTCGGAGGTATCAACGTCTCACTTTACACGTCGCTACCGTCTTCACAGGTCGCGTTTATCCTGCACGATTCCGAATCGAGGGTGTTCATAACTTCGACACGTATGCAATTCACGAAGGCCAAGGAGGTTTTCAATCTCTGCCCGGACCTGAAGAATGTGGTCACGATGACGAAGCCGAAAGATGAACTGCCGGATTATGCTGTTCTGTTCGACGACGCCATGAAAGAAGGTCAGGCAGTATATGAAGAGCGAAAAGCGGAAATAAATGCCCTGACTAGAAATATCCGGCCCAACGATGTTTCAGCACTCATTTATACAAGCGGAACGACCGGGAATCCGAAGGGCGTCATGCTGACGCAGTGCAACTTCTGCGAGAACGTGAAAGCCGCTCTCGATCGTGTACCGTTCGGTGATCAGGATAAACATCTCTCCTTCCTTCCTCTCTGTCATTCATTCGAGCGCACGGCGGGATACACGGCCGTACTCGCCTACGGAGGCACCATCACCTATGCCCAGAGCTTTGACACGGTTGCCCGGGATCTTATGGAGGTTCGGCCCACGGTTTTGCTTTCCGTGCCGCGTTTATTCGAAAAGATATATAACAGCATTACGAAGTCGGTTGAAGAAGGCTCGGCGATTAAGAAATCCATCTTCAACTGGTCAGTCAAAGCGGGCATGCAGTACTTCCAGGCGCAGCGCAACGGAAAGAAACCTGGGCCTATCCTCAGGGCCAAGAAAAACATCGCTCATAGGCTGGTATTCTCGAAGCTTCACGAGAAACTTGGCGGTCGTGTTCGGTTCGCCGCTTCCGGAGGCGCAGCGCTTCCGAAAGCCATTGGTGAGTTTTTTATGGCTGCGGGTGTAACCATCATCGAAGCGTACGGATTGACCGAAACAGCACCCATTCTGACGATCAATCCGTACGATAGACCACGATTCGGGACCGTTGGTCATGTCATCGGTGGTGTCACGATCGGCATAATGAATCTTGAAGACGGATCGATCATCTGTCAACTGTCAGGAGAAGAATATCCGTCCGATCTGACGTCGGAAGCAGGAGAGATTGTCGCGAGAGGACCCAATATCATGCTCGGCTACTGGAACAATGAGGAGGCGACACGCGAAGCCATCGATGAGAACGGTTGGTACCACACGGGTGATGTCGGCCGCTTTGATGACGGCTACCTTATGATTACCGATAGAATCAAGCACATGATCGTCTCGAAGGGAGGAAAGAATATTTATCCCGGGCCGATTGAAGATAAATTCAAGAGTGAAACCTTTATTGATCAGATCATGGTTGTGGGCGAAGCCCGCGAATATCTGACGGCGCTCATCGTCGCAGATGAAGACGTCGTCAGAAGTTTCGCAAAAGAGAAAAAGCTCGAAGAATCCAAATATGTAGAGCTGCTTGCGAATGAAGAATTGAAGAACGTCGTCAAAGGACTGCTAAAGACGTATTCCAAAAGCGCCGTAGCTCATGAGAAAATTCGAGATTTTCGGTTTATTATTGAGCCGTTCAGCGTGGAGAACGGTATGATGACGCCGACAATGAAGCTGAAACGGAAGGTGATCGAGCAGAATTACGCCGACCTGATTGATGAGATGTATAAAGGAGTCGTTTAGGTTGGGTCTGGCGACCGTGTGTGATGGAACACTTGTAAAACCAGTGCATTTGAGCGCACCCACGGGGTGTGGCGCAGCCCGGTAGCGCGCTTCGTTCGGGACGAAGAGGTCGTGGGTTCAAATCCCGCCACCCCGACTGGCACGACGGCCGGTACAGCGTTGTACTGGCCGAAGTTGTATTCGGGAGTTGTGACTGCGGGATTACAAGTGAATACGCATAAATCCCGCCACCCCGACAGGCACCACGGCGGTCGAGGCAATTCAGCGACCGAAAGTATTAATTGAGAGGGCCGGCCGACTGGCCTGCCAGCAATTTTTCCTCCAGCCTGGCAGCCTTGGGAAAGAGAATGTTGTTTTCAAGGTGAATGTGGTGGTGCAGGTCGCTTTCAAACTCCTCCAGCTTGGCGTACGCGACCCGATATGTGTTGCACGCGTGTTCGGGCGGTGTATAATCGTTGCTCAACTCCCGAATTCTACGCATGGCGGAGCCTGCACTATCGTGTTCGTGCTCCATCATCCGAATAGGATTTCTCACCGTTCCGAACATCGGAAGGCTCAGCGATTCTTCACTCCGCTCTGCATCTTCCATTTCTTTTACGAAAGGAAAGAGTATGCCTTCCTCTTTGATCATGTGTTGCTGCAACTCAATCGCAACCCGTTCGAAAATCTCTGCAATGGACGCGACTTCCGGATTTGCCACTCCATGAACGCGCGCGACCTTTTGTGTGAATTCCTGCAACACGGGAATGCTTTTCGTTACATACGTGTGGTGATGATTCACGATGTAGTCCACGAGAAATCCGAGGTCCCATCTGTCTGGCTGAATAGAGTCTCCCTCTCGCCCTTTTTCAGCCACCTCAAGTTCAGCGAGGACCTCATCCAATAACAGTTCCCGTTCCTGACACGCAACCTCAAGGGTCGTACCACCACCACAGCAAAAATCGATTCCGTGTCCCTTAAAGACCGTGGCTCTTCTGAAGTCTTCTGCAACCAGACTGCCAATAGTTCGATGAGAAATGTTCATTTGTGTGTTTGCATTGTAGAAATAAAATCGGTCGTTTTTCAGCCCACGGGGCATATTGTTAACAATATACGGACTTATTGTATATTTAGGATAAGTTTGTCTTTAATAAATGCGGAGGCGTCCATGTCCATGCATTGAGCGTCGTACTGTCTGCTATACACTCGATATCAGAATGCGGACGAGCCGGATCCCACTTGTTCGAAGCGCGGTTTGTATACGCTCCAGGATTTCCTCTCTGGGGGCATCGATCGAGAATGTGTCGATATGACGGATACCACAGGCCCGAGCAATCTCTTCCATGTCGAGCGGAAGAGCCTCCTGTCCAAGAGCGTCGACCGGTAAGCCCGGATGAGGCTGTCTTCCAGATGCGAGTGCTGTTCCATTGTCAGCGAGAATAATCAGGATATCGCGTTTATGATGGGACGCATTACAGATCGCCGGAATGCTGGAATGGAAGAATCCGGAATCACCCAGGACTGCTATTGGAATTTTCTCGATTCCGGAACGCGTCATTCCATCTGCAACGGCGACTGCAGAACCGATGGCATACTTGGCTGCCAGTCGATCGGCGACCGTGACGAAGCAACCCGGATCTGCGACAAACAGCGGTTTCTGACCGACTCCAGAGCATGCTTCTGCGAGCACGTCGAGCAACTCGTCGCATCGACAATTTTCACAGTTGTTCTTTTTGATCGGTTGCTCCCGCGCCTCCTCTTCCTTTTTGTACAGAACATCGGGTTCGAATTCTGGCAGGTATCGTGACAGCACATTCTGAATTTCCCATCGAAACAGTTCCCCCTCGCGACTCACCCAGTCGTCCAAAGAGCCGTGAATCCGAACGTCCAACGTTTTTCGGTGAGCAAGCGCTGCGATCTGTGTTTCTATAAACGGCTCCATCTCCTCCAAAATCAACACTTCGTCCAGGTCGGCAAGAAATTCAGAAATAACCGCCGCCGGTAGTGGATTCAAGATCGACAACTTCATAATACGGGCATATTCAGGAAGCGCCGATCCTCCAACATCCATCAATTTCGAATAGGTGAAACCGGCTGCAATAATTCCCTTTCTCCCGGTTCCCCACATGCCGTTTAAGTCAGATGCTTCGGACCAGTCAATGAGTCTTTTCATCGTGGCGTGAAGCTCGGCGTGTTTGGCCACTACGTTTTTCGGCACGGGTACGAATCGGAGAACTTCATGTCGGTATCCCAGTCCGGTTCCGGAGGACGTTGTCTGAGGAACCTCTACGTCCTGCACAACCTGCGAAAAACTCCTCGTTATCCGAACGATGACTGTGGTATTCTGGGCTTCAGACAATCGAAATGCTTTCCGTATCATTTCGTATGCCTCTCTCGGCGTTGAGGGCTCCATCATCGGCATCTCCAGCATATACGAGAGTGGCCGCGTATCCTGATCGTTTTGCGAGCCGTAGCCGCCTGGATCGTCGCCCAGAACAATCACCAAGCCCCCGTGCACCGGTGTCAGATTCAGGGCCATCATGGTATCAAGCATCACGTTCATCCCTACGCTCTTGACGCAAACCATCGCTCGGCGACCGGCAATAGAGGCTCCGATCGCGACCTCCAGCGCTACCCGCTCATTGCTTGACCACTCGATATCAAGTCCGTGATCTTGAGCAAGCGGCAACAGGGCTTCAAATGCTTTCGAACTCGGCGAACCGGGATATCCCGACACGAGATTTACACCGGCGGCGAGCGCACCGCGGGCAATGGCTTCCTCTCCACTGAGCTGCATTACTGTGCTGCGTGTTTCGTCATTAAACCCGTCCAAGTTAAAGAAGAACATGCAAGCGATAGTTGAAGTCGAGGGTTCGTATCGTTGCTGTGCAATGACCGATAAACCGGTGTGGCCCCATGAAATACATGCTAGTCGTAGTCCTTCTCACGCTACCGCTCACGACCCAGGCCCAGCAATCGGAATCGTATGACTACTGGCACGTGAATCGTGCCATGATTCAGCACGGTGTTCAGGCAATCATGATGTGCAACGGCCTGTTTACATCCACCCGCACGCTCGACCAGGTGTTCGACCAGGAGCTGAAATACCTGCCATCGCCGATTGGCACAGCAGAGGCCGGCGATTACGTCGTCGACAGAAACCTCCGAGCGGTTGCAGTAGGCACCCATGATAACCTTGCCACCATGCGAGCCGTCTACCGAGACGGTCTTGGTTGCATCATCATGGCGCCGGATCAGACGTTTGACGACATCGACGAACTCCCGATTCTTGACATGGCGACCCCGGAGGGAGATCCTGCCAACATTCCGTGGCCGGACGGCGACCTTCTTTCCGACACATCGTTTCCGCCCGAAGTCGATAGTACGGCGGTGGAAGATGCGGCCGACTGGGCCTTCAATCGCGATACGCCCGAGCAGGTGACGGTCAGTATGATCGTCGTATACAAAGATCAGATTGTTCTGGAACGCTACGCCCCGGGCGTGGACTACCTGACCAAGACGCGTACCTGGTCGACGGCCAAGAGCCTCGCGGTTACGCTGATCGGGATGCTGGTGGACCAGGGGAGGCTTTCCCTCGACGAACCGTTGGGCTTCGATTGGCTACCCCGCGCCGCCTCTCCCGAGACGGATCCGCGTGGCGCCATAACTCTTCGTCACCTTCTCAACATGTCGAGCGGGCTGTACCCTGTTGACAACGGCGGCCTCGAATATGCGACGGGTTCAGGTATGTCTTATTGGGCCGGTGCGAGCTCTGTTCAAGGTGCGTTGAGCAGAGCGCTAATTCGTGAACCAGACGCAATTTGGGACTACGAAAACTACGACACGATTCTTGCCGTGTATGCCATGAAACAGGCCATAGGCGATGAGCAGGCTTATCTTGAGTTCCCTCGAAAAGCGCTCTTTGATAAAATCGGAATGCGAAACACTGAGCCCGGCGTCGACCGCTTTGGAGATTTTATCATGAGCAGCCAAATCTATACGACGGCGAGAGATCTAACTCGATTCGGGCTTCTGTACCTCAACGGCGGCGTCTGGAATGGTGAAAGACTCCTATCAGACGAGTGGATCGAGTTCGTTCGCACACCTGCGCCGGCAACGGTCAACCGGGGTAATTATTACGGAGGCCAGTGGTGGCTTGTGCCGGATGATCGTACGGACGTTCCAAAAGACGCCTACTCTAGTGCCGGCAATCGCGGTCAATATGTTGTTGTAGTCCCATCATACGATCTGGTAATTGTGCGTCGTGGATTGGACTACGGCCGGCAGGGATTCAATCGCTGGGATATGACGCGAGAAGTATTGAAGGCTTTGCCGTTGAAGGACTAGGATCCGATGTTTGAGCCTGCGTATCTGAAGCTGCAGCCGGGCGAGCTCGAGCGACGCGCCCGCACCGCGGTTGCCTCACTCGCTTCTTGCCGAGCGTGTCCCCGCGACTGCGACGTCAATCGCCTGGAAGACAAGTATTCGGCCTGTAAGACCGGCAGGTATGCCGTCGTGAGCAGTTTTTTCGCACATCACGGCGAAGAAGATTGCCTTCGGGGATACAGAGGCTCCGGTACGATCTTCTTCTCGCATTGCAATCTGCGCTGCGTCTTTTGCCAGAATTACGATATCAGCCAGGCTAGTAAGCCACACACCTTTCCCGGATGCCGGCCTAAACAGCTCGCAACAATGATGCTTGAGCTACAAGCGGCAGGTTGCCACAACATCAACTTCGTGACGCCCGAGCACGTCGTGCCTCAGATACTCGAAGCGCTGGTTCTTGCCGTCGGCGGAGGTCTGTGTTTGCCGATTGTCTATAACACGAGCGCCTACGATTCCCTGGAGAGCCTGAAGACTATGGACGGCATCGTGGATATCTACATGCCCGATTTCAAATACTGGTCCAGTAATCTTGCAGAGAAGTACCTGAAAGCAGAAGATTATCCGCAAGTCGCTCGTGCTGCGATTCATGAAATGCACCGCCAGGTCGGGCCGCTTGACCTTGGTGAACGCGGAATCGCACAGCGCGGTGTTCTCATTCGTCATCTCGTCATGCCGGGAAGCCTTGAGGAAACGCGCAGCATTCTCGGGTGGATCGCGAACACCCTTGGACCTGAGTCCTACGTCAATCTCATGGATCAGTACCGCCCCGCGGGGAAAGTATCCCGTGAGCGATATCCCGAACTTAACCGACGGATTACGTCCACCGAATTCCTAGCTTCGATCCGAAACGCCCAAGAACTCGGAATTGAACGTCTGGATAATCGACGAGTGACCACCATATTCCGTGGTTAGTGCTTCTGTATGTACTCAGTCGGTTTTGATACTCTAGCCGGCGTCCTTCGCACACCTGAACCCGACCGCCGGCGTACGCACATACCGCAAAGTTCCCGCCCGCCAGTACGTGCGCGTCACGTGTGGCTCGCTTGATATCCCGCCGCCCCGCAGGATACGCATGTCCCTTTTGTCCGGATTGTTGTAGACGGGCAAATCACCCGTTTCAGGGTAGTTCTCGTAATAAGCTCCTACCCACTCCCCCACGTTTCCGCTCATATCGAAAAGACCAAAAATATTCGGTTTCTTCTGCCCTACAGGCAATGATTTGCCGCTACTATTCTCCCGGTAGCTCACAAATTCGTCAATCGCAAGATCATCGTTTGTACCGGCATACTTCTGTTTTGCCCTCCCTCCAGCGGCCGCATACTCCCATTCTCGTTCCGTCGGAAGACGAGCGCCAACATGTGCGCAGTACGACGCTGCGTCATCCCAGGACACGTCAACCACAGCACGTTTTCCCCTGTCACCGCTTTCTGGAACCGGAATCGGACGACTCGTGCTTTTGGCGAACGCATCGTAGTCTTCGAACGTGGTCTCGAAGCGGGAGAGGTAAAAGGTTTCTGCCTCGAAAGCGTGCAGGGGGAGCGCATCGTCGTTCGATCCTTCGAAACTGTCTCCCATGAGAAAAGGACCGCCTTCTATCCGAACCATGTCCAGTTCGAGTATACTCGGCCTTCTCAGTCTTGCGGATCCGGAGCAACCCGTTACAGCCACACAGATAACGAGGTACAAAGTAAATCGCAACATCGGAGAAGAACGGAAAAGTGGTTTTCGGCTCTACGACCTGCTGTCCCACGCAAAGTTGCTGTCAACTCTCCTATTCGTGGTGCAGGGCATTCACCGGGTCTGCCGTGGCCGCCTTGACCGACTGATAGCCCACGGTCAGCCATGCGATAATGACCGCCATCGCGCCTGCGAAGGCTAATATTTCCCATCCCATCTCGGTCGCGTACGCGAAATCCTGCAGCCATGCTCGCTTGGCGAAGTAGGCCACAGGAAATGCCAGGGCCGGATACGTCGCGCCCCGAATCATCGCTGATGGCACATAAATCCGCGTTCCGGTTTGCGACGTGAATGTTATCGTGGGCCGTCGATAAAACCCGGCTTGACGACCAACCACAGACTGAATCCGACGGGCAAAAGCGCCGGCCAAGCCATTTCAAAAAGGATCCAGCCGCCCTTCAGGCCTCCCGGCCAAAACATGGTGAGTGGGAGCAGGGAGAGTACGACCAGCGAAACGGCCAGGTTCATCCAAAAACGCTGCGCCCTGCCTGTTACTCCGATGATCTGATGAGCGGCGGCGATAATACCGAGCGAAACAAATCCAAGCAGATGGACGTGCAGGTAGAGAAGGCGCTCGGCGTATAAATCAGACCACCAGATGGTCGGTGTAATACAGACGATAAAGAGACCGAGGGTTTTGAGGGCCAGGAAGAGTGCCGGCACTTTCCACACCCCGTCAGACCGACGAAAAATTTGTCTGCAAATCACCAGAAGCCCAACCGCCATGAACGACCCGGCTATGCGGGCGAGAAGCTGCGCGGGTGGCGAAACAAGAGAGCGAGGCATTCCCAGCAGAAACGAAATCGATATGCCTGCCACGAGCATCCATGTGGCCACGGTCATCGCTTTGGTCGCACCCCGGTCTTCTTCGACAAAAGAAATCGCCAGCCCGAGCACGGCGAGCAATAACCAACCCTCTGAGAAATAGTTCAGAAAGATGCGCGTGAACGCCGTCGTTAGCACGAGACCGTCGGCGCCGAGCGGTGTGGCAACTGAAATACCCCACGCTCCAAGCGATGCGAGAACAAGAAAAAGAAGCGCGCCATCAAAAAGCGCTATCGCCCTTCTTCTCTGCACGCCTCTCGTTTGCCTGGCATACCCCCAGATAAACAGATACCACGAAAACATATTCAACCCGGCCAGAATCACAGAAGGTGGAAGGGTGAATGTGCCAATCGTCATCGGACTGTATCCGAAGAGCAGGAACGGGATGTAGGAGAGCCAGCCCAGAATCAGGGCTGAGACCATTCCGAGCTTGCCGGCCTTATGTGCTTCACGACCTGTGAGCGCGCGCACGCGAGCCGTGATCAACAGAAACAGAGCGGGCGTAACCCATGCGAAATACATCAGGTGCGAGTGGGCATGCCTGGCGTTGGCAAGATTAATGCCGGATGGGAACCCATATGCCAAGCTGAATCTGAAAAAAGCACCCGTGGCCGCTGCCAGAGTGAACGCAAGAACAGCTCCCCGCCAGACGGTGCGCTCGAGAGAAGATAGATGGGCCGGTGTCATGTGGGTGTATCAATCATAATCGGATTGGTCTTGGGACCTTGAAATTACTTCCTTCCCGAATCTAGATCCTGTCAATTCCGCACATATTGCATCTCTCGGAACTTCCAGCAATTGTCGGAAAGAAAGGAATCGGCCGGTCGTCTTCGATTATGCTCGCCATTATCGCCGGCGCCTGGCTCTACAGAGAATAGGAGCATGGACGCTGCTCGACCGCCGGATAGGTTGAGAACATGGAAAAGGCCGATGGGTGGATTCGGTGTGTTTTCCGTATTCCGAAATGTTGCCGGACAATTTCACAATTCGAGTTGTTATACTTCTGATATGCATGTAATATATTAGCTCTCCCCGGCTTCGTAACCATGTGTTGACAACCTGGACCCAAGAGTGCCATGTCTGACCGCTGGACCGGCGTTTTTCCTGCCGTTACAACCAAATTTAATGATGATTATTCGCTGGATTATGCAGGCATGGAGCGCCACTTCAACTACCAGATCGAAGCCGGCGTTCATGGAATCGTTGTCACAGGCACGCTTGGCGAGAATGGTTCGCTGACGGCCGAAGAAAAACAGGAAGTTTTGAAACTGGCCGTGTACGTCAGCGACGGGCGCGTACCGGTACTGGCCGGTGTTGCGGAAAACACGACAGTCGAGGCATGCCGTGTCGTTGAGTCAGGTACGGAAGATGGCGCCAACGGATTCATGATACTTCCGGCTATGCTGTATGAAGCTGATCGACGGGAAACTCTGACGCACTTTCGCGCGGTAGCCCGGGCGTCAGATCTTCCGATGATGATTTACAACAATCCGGTGGCCTACAAAGTCGACATTACGCCGGCCATGTTTGCCGAGTTGGCCGATGAACCTGCGTTTGTTGCAATCAAGGAGTCTTCGGAAGATGTCAGGCGCATCACGGATATCTACAACGCGGTTGGCGACCGGTATCAGATCTTCACAGGTGTGGATAACCTGGCTCTGGAGAGTATTCTTCTCGGTGCGGTCGGTTGGGTTGCCGGTCTGGCCTGTGCATTTCCAAAAGAAACAGTTGCCCTGTTCGAACTGGCAAAAGCCGCGCGGACCAAAGAGGCGCGTGCGTTGTATCGCTGGTTCATGCCTCTCCTTCATCTCGACGTTTCTAACAAACTCGTCCAGAATATCAAGCTGGCGGAAACGATCGAGGGTGTCGGCACCGAAACCGTGCGGCCGCCGCGCCTTGCCCTGCATGGAGACGAGAGAAACCGCATTGCCGCGACTGTTGAATCGGCCATCGCCCGACGACCTGACTTAACCGTACTGGAAACAGCCTGATCAGAAATTCATTTCCTTTTCCACAGATACACTTCCCTTTACGAACCATGAATAACGGATCCTCAAGCAGCAATTTCATCGGCGGTGCATGGACAGCGGCGCCCGATGTCATTCAGAATATCAATCCATCGGATCTTTCCGATGTCGTCGGGGAATATGGACATTCCGAAGCTGATCAAGTCCATGAAGCCGTTGCTGCGGCCACGGTTGCGGCCGCCGAGTGGGCCCACTCGACCCCACAGCAACGTTTCAACGTACTCGACGCCGTGGGCACGGAGATTCTGGCAAGAAAAGAAGAAATAGGAACCCTGCTGGCTCGCGAAGAGGGTAAAACGCTTCCCGAGGGCATCGGAGAGACAAATCGCGCAGGACAGATCTTCAAGTTTTTCGCCGGCGAAGCGCTTCGTCTCGGGGGTGAGAAGATTCCGTCGGTCCGCCCGAACGTGGATGTCGAAATCAGTCGTCACCCCATCGGCGTAGTCGGAATCATCACTCCCTGGAATTTCCCTATTGCCATTCCCGCCTGGAAAATTGCTCCGGCGATCTGCTACGGAAATGCCGTCGTATTCAAACCTGCTGAACTGGCTCCCGGATGCGGCTGGGTGCTCGCGGACATCATCTCCCGTTCCGCGCTACCCGAAGGTGTTTTCAATATGGTCTGTGGTTCCGGCCGCTCGGTTGGAAACGCCATCACGGAGCACCCGGACATTGCCGGTGTTTCGTTCACGGGATCGCAAACGGTTGGCCACATGGTGGCGATGAAATGTATCGAGCGCCACGCCAAGATCCAGCTAGAGATGGGTGGTAAGAATCCGCTCGTTGTGCTGGACGATGCCGATTTGAATACGGCTGTTGACTGCGCAGTCAATGGCGCTTTTTTCTCGACCGGTCAGCGTTGCACGGCCTCCAGCCGCTTCATCGTAACGGAGGGGTTGCACGACCGTTTTGTCGAATGTGTAATCGAAACCATCAGGAATCTAAAGGTGGGAAATGCTCTCGAACCGGATACAATAATCGGCCCGGTTGTATGTGAGGATCAGCTTAATAAAAATCTGGCGTACATCGAGATCGGGAAAAAGGAAGGTGCAACACTGGCCTGGGGAGGCGAACGCCTCGAACGCGAAACGGAAGGCTACTACCAGGCCCCTGCCCTGTTTACGGATACGACGCCGGACATGCGCATTAACAGGGAGGAAATATTTGGACCGGTGGCAAGCGTCATCCGCGTCAAGGACTACGAGGAAGCACTCGCGGTCGCCAACGATACGGAATTCGGTCTTTCAACCGGTATTTGCACGACCTCACTCCGGTATGCCCGCGATTTTCAGAAACGCGCTGACGCCGGCATGGTCATGATCAATCTGCCGACTGCCGGTGTCGATTACCATGTTCCCTTCGGAGGGAAAAAGGGATCGAGTTATGGAAGCCGGGAGCAGGGATCGTATGCGGCCGAATTCTATACGACCGTGAAAACAACCTACATCCATTCCTGATTTCCGGAGATCATCATGGCTGTAGACGCATGCGATGGCCGCGAATCGCTGGCCGATCAGGCGTACGACATGGTCGAGCGCATGATCGTGACGCTCGATCTTGCCCCCGGGACGGTGTTCTCGGAAATAAAACTCAGTGAACAAATCGGTATCGGCCGCACACCGCTGAGGGAAGCGCTGCAACGACTGGCCGGTGATCGCCTGGTCGTCGCTTTGCCGCGTCGGGGCATGATGGTGACAGAAATCAACGTCATGGAGTACCTGGCCCTTCTCGACACGCGCCGCGAACTCGATCGCCTGATCGCAGTACGCGCCTGCAGAAGAGGAAAGGCCGATCAGCGGGAAACGCTGCGCGACTATGCCCGGCAGATCGGCGAGGCGGCAGATCACCAGGATGTGGATACGTTCATGCGACTGGATAGAGCGTGTGATGAAATTCTGGAAGCAGCGGCCCGTAATGCATTCGCCGTTCAGGCCGTGGCTCCTCTACACGCCCACTGTCGACGCTTCTGGTCGATGTATAAGGAAAACGGTGATTTGGCCCAGTCGGCTGCTCTTCACAGCTCGATGTTGAAGGCCGTGGCGGACGGAAACGAAGAGAAGGCCGCCGAAGCGTCGGATGCCCTGATCGATTATCTGGAGCGGTTCACCCGCGAAGCTTTGGAGCTCGTCTGAGGTTATGGCACGCAGAGAATTTGTTTGCATCGATACACATACGTGCGGCAATCCCGTTCGGATCGTCGTCGAAGGCGGTCCGGATCTGTCGGGCTCTTCGATGATGGAACGGCGGCGCCATTTCATCGACGAATACGACTGGATCCGTACCGGTCTGATGTTTGAACCAAGAGGACACGACATGATGTCCGGGAGCCTGCTGTACGAGGCGACACGGGACGACTGCGACGTTGCCGTATTGTTTATCGAAACAAGTGGCTGTCTTCCCATGTGCGGTCATGGCACGATCGGAACCGTGACTACCCTGATCGAACAATCGCTGGTCACGCCCCGAACTCCGGGGGTTGTTTGTCTCGACACGCCGGCCGGTCGCGTGGACGCGTACTACACGCTGGAGGGCGAACGTGTCAGTTCTGTCCGGTTTGTCAACGTGCCGGCTTTCGTTTCCCAAACGCAGTGCGTAGTTGATTGTCCGGACCTTGGCAAACTGTATCTGGACGTATGTTATGGCGGTAACTTCTACGCCATCGTCGATAGACAGAAGAACTATCGGG
The DNA here is from genome assembly GCA_964527795.1 of uncultured Rhodothermales bacterium. GTDB lineage: Bacteria > Bacteroidota > Rhodothermia > Rhodothermales > UBA10348 > SMXL01. The sequence continues at coordinate 40,434 of CAZGOS010000003.1, forward strand.
ATATGGCCGATCATGCGGCCACGGATCTCATTCGCCATAGCCGCGAGATACGCAGGCAACTGAATGAACGGTACGAATTCATTCATCCTGAAAGTCCCGACATTCACGGCTGCTCCCATCTGCTCTGGACGGGCGAAGCGATCCATCCGGATGCGCATGCCCGCAATGCCGTATTCTACGGCGAGACGGCCATCGATCGATCTCCGTGCGGCACGGGGACTTCATCCAGAATGGCGCTGATGGCATCAAAAGGCTTACTGGAAGTCGGCGAACCATTTGTGCACGAGAGTATCATCGGAAGTCTTTTTACCGGACGAATCGAGGCAAAAACGACGGTCGGAAACAAGGAAGCGATCGTGCCCAGTATTGAAGGTTGGGCTCGTATCATCGGCTTCAACAAAATCATTATTGATGAGGACGATCCCTACGCACACGGGTTTCAGGTGATATAGCCATCACTTGTATTCTTACGAGTTCAGGTAATCTGATGAACGATCGATACGATGTGACGATAATCGGCGGCGGCGTCATTGGACTCAGCTGCGCCCACTACGTCCGTCGGACAGGTGCTTCGGTCTGCGTCCTGGAGAAAGGTCCGTTTCTGCAGGGCGCCTCGATGGAAAATGCAGGCCTGCTTGTTCCGAGTCATATTGAATCCTACGCGGCACCGGGCATCATTGCGCAAGGCTTGAGGTGGCTGTCCGATCCCGAGAGTCCGTTCTATATCAAACCCCGTGTCGACATGGAGCTCACGCGCTGGCTCTGGGGATTCAGGGCTGCCTGTACGAAAGAAAATGTAGCGCGGGGCATTCCGATTCTCAGGGACCTCGCATTCGCAAGCCTTGAACTGCACGCTACGCTTGCCCGGTTGCCCGGATTTGAGAACACGGGTCTCGAGCACAAGGGGCTTTTTGTACTGCACAACTCGAAGAAGAGTGAGCGTTCGAATCTGGCGCTCGCGGATGCAGCCGAGAAGGCCGGACTTCGAATCGAACGCCTGTCGAAGGAAGAGACGCTGGCTCGGGATCCCGGTATCCGCACGCCCATGAACGGCTCCGTCTATTTTGAAGAGGATGCGTCTTTCGATTCCGAGAAATTCATGACCGCTCTGCTGGCCCACGTGAAGAACGAAGGTGTCGAGCTGATCGAAGAGACGGACGTGCAGGGCTTTCAGAATTCGAATGGCGCAGTAACGAGCGTGCAGACATCCGCCGGTGATATCGAGACGGACCACCTCGTATTGGCAGCCGGAGCATGGTCGGGGCTTCTGAGCCGGAAACTGGGATTCCGTCTTCCCATTCAGCCGGCTACAGGTTATAGCATCACGGTTGATAATCCAGGTTCTGAACTTAGAATACCTGTCATAATTACCGATCAGAAAGTGACCATCACGCCCATGCCTGGACGTATGCGATTCGGAGGAACACTCACACTCGTTGGATTCGATACGGAAATAGATACGAGGCGGGTACGACCGCTTCAGCACCAGGTGAAATTGTACTGCCCTGAAATCGAGTCCGGTGAGAGGCCCATGCCGGAAACCTGGTCCGGGTTCAGACCGTGTACGAATGACGGTCTGCCCATCATTGGCCGCGCGGAAAAGTGGAAGAATGTGATCGTGGCTTCCGGGCACGGAATGCTGGGCATGACCCAGGGACCCATTACGGGTAAGCTTGTGGCCGATCTATGTGAGAACGGTACACTCGATCTGGATATTTCCGAACTGAGTCCCAACCGGTTCTGATTTCAAACCCGGCCGGTTGCCATGCCCGACGAATCATCAAACAACTCTCTCCCGGGTGTGAGTGACGGGATACCCGGCAGACCTCGACTCACAGAAGCTGATGCCGTGGAACTGGCTCGGTCGCGGTACGGATTGCAGGGAACGGCCTCTCCGCTTCCAAGCGACAGAGATCAGAATTTTCTGATAGAAGTCGCCCGTGGAACCAGGTTCTTGCTCAAGATTTCGAATGCGGACGAGAACCGCTCGATTCTGGAAGCGCAGGAGCTGGCCCTCAATGTCTCCCACAAAGCGGGACTTTCCGTTCAGCTAATTGTCGGCTCCACATCCGGAGCTTCGATCGAATCCTGCGCCAGTTCCGAGACGGGAGATCATTATGTTAGACTGGTGACGTACCTGGACGGATATCCGATCGCTGAGGCCGAGCCTCAATCTGTTGAGATGCTGGAAGAGCTGGGGCAATTTCTCGGCAGGTTGGACCATGTTTTGTCAGGCGTCGACCACGAAGGCGCCCATCGTCATCACGCCTGGGACGTTCAGCACGCCCCGGAGACCATACGAGCGCATATCGATCATATTGACGATCCGGAGCGCGTTCGCCTCGTGCGGCGATTTCTTGAGCTGGTCGAGACGGAGGCGGTGCCGATTCTTCATACCCTTCCTCGCCAGCTTATCCACGGAGACGCCAACGACTACAACGTGCTCGTCGATATCGATGCTTCGCTTGAACGGCATCTGACGGGTCTCGTGGACTTTGGCGACGTGATACATACGGTTCGTGTGGCCGAGCCTGCAATCGCCTGTGCCTATCACATGATGGACA
>CAZGOS010000004.1:0-33535 GCA_964527795.1 uncultured Rhodothermales bacterium
GGAGCCGCTGAACGTGCGAATCTACGGTTCGATCGTATCCTTCGTACTGAATATCCCAGATTTTATCCAGAAGCTGCAGCCGGGTGAAAGGGCGATCCGGATTGCGCGCGAGATAAAGCAGCAGATCGAACTCGAGCACCGTGAGCCGGACGTCTTTCTCGCCAATGAGTACTTTCCTCTTCATCGGATCGATGTAAAGATTTTCCAGAAAAATCGGCGCTTCCGGCAGCTCACCATGCTCCATCTGCTCATGAGTCAGACGAAGTCTGCGAAGAGCCGACCGTACGCGCGCTACGAGTTCGCTGAGACTGAACGGCTTGGTTACATAGTCATCGGCACCTACCTCCAGACCAACCACACGATCCACCTCGCTGGTTTTGGCGGTCATCATGATGATGTAGATGAGTGGATGGTCCGCTCGCAAGCGTTTGCACACTTCCAATCCGTCGAGTTCCGGTATCATGATGTCAAGAAGCACCAGATCGGGCAATCGCTCGTTTACACTCGCCAGCGCCTGAGCGCCGGTTTCCGCCAGACGCACATCGTACCCGGTTTCTTCAAGTCGTTGCCTGACCAGGCTTCGAAGCTCAGCGTCGTCTTCTACGAGCAGAATCGTTGGTGTAGACATGGGCGCAGGATTCATCCAGTTTGTCTTCTCATGATCGTCCGAATCAATATACAAGCCGAAATTCCTTGAGGGAGCCGTGCGCATCGATAGAGACGCATCCTCCATAGAATTGTGACAACTTGGATGACGTTCCGGGGTATTATGTAGACGATGAAAAGGCTGAAAATACATATTCTGGCTGCAGCAGCAGTTACTATTTCCCCACTATTCGCATTTGGTGCACTGGCGCAGAATGAGTCGGAGGCTCTTCGATCGTGGATGGAGGAACAACGCCAGGCTGTCGAGCAGCTGGCCTCGTTTCAGGTACACGAAACCGCGCTCCATACGTGGGATGGCGGCTTTGGAAAACAGACCCTTCGAACGCAAGCCAGATTACGGGGTGGTCCGGATGCGAATCCACCCGGGAGAAAAATCGTTCGCATGGAGCTGAACGGAAAGGAAGTTCCTCCCGAGCGCGGAAACCAGATTCGACGAAAACTGCGTTCCATGTTCCGACCCGAGATGGGACGCATCGTTGAGTCGTTTCGCTTTCCCGTGCAAGATCTGTCCCGTATGAGGTTGAATCGCGAGATAACGGAAGAAGAATTGCACGGGGTGCCGGTCTGGAGAGTCGATGCCGTGCCCCGTTCGCGTCCATTTCCCATCGAGCGCATGACAGCCTGGTTTGATACCGAGACGTTTCAATTACTGGCCACACAAACTCTATTGCTTGCTCCGGCAGGTAAGTCGATTCGCGTGCAATCGACATACGAGCGTATTGACGGCATTGATCTGCCGACGCAGCGCATCATGGAGGGCTCATCTCGAGTCCGGCGTCGAATGCGCTTTTTCACGGTGCTCTTCGAACGCACAATTAACTTCTCCAACTACGAGTTGGAATTCGCCGATTAGAAGGCGTGGAACCTTCCTCGAATGCGGGCGCTAAAGCGAGCCGTGGTTCAATTCTCTTCATACCGGCATTTTCTCGATGGACTCAGCAGGTCCCTGGCCACCGAGCTTCCGGGAACGATGGCCCAGCATGAGATGGCACCGCCCCATCGACTGAATGAGCAGCGTAATCCGGCTAAAAAGAAGACCTACCTTGAAGCGGCCGTTCTCGCCCTTTTTTATCCGGAGAAAGACGCACCAGACGAAGCGAAACTCCTGCTCACGGTGCGGACGGACGGTATGGCTAAACACGCCGGCCAGATCGCTTTTCCGGGTGGAAGAAGAGAAACGGGAGAAGATCTGGTGGATACCGCGCTTCGCGAGACCGATGAAGAAGTGGCCATTCCCAAACAGCTTATAGAAATCCTGGGCGCGCTGACCCCGCTCTATATACCTCTCAGCAATTTCTGCGTCTACCCGTTCGTCGGCGCGATTGATACGTACCCCGATATGGCCGCCGCGTCGGAGGAGGTGGCATCCATTTTCGGGGTTTCTGTGCCGGACCTCGTCGACCCTGCCCTGCGGCGCACGGTCATGCGTGACATCAGGGAAAAGCCCCTTGAGATTCCCTATTTCGCCCTTAACGGTGAATTTGTCTGGGGCGCTACCGCAATGATGCTTGCCGAGTTGGTGGCGGTTTTGCGCTCAATCGAGCCTCAGTATAACGGCCTCGGCCGACGATGATTCTTCGTCCCGCAACGATGGGCCGGCTGTAGGTCCGGCGGGTTCTTCAAATGCCAAGTTGCCGGACAGCATCTTCTACAAATGCCTCGGCCTTCGAACGACTCGACGCTTCCGAGTAAATCCTGAGTACGGGCTCCGTTCCGGAAGGCCGAACAAGCAGCCACCCACCGTCCATGTGGTGCTTGAATCCATCGAGAGACTCGAGCGACTGGACGCGAATGCCCGCAATCTCGGAAAGGCCGCCCGATTCCTTCAGTAGACGCAGCGCATGGCGCTTGGCGTTCTGCGTCGTATGAACGTCGATCCTGTGATAGGCATGAGGGCCGAATTCGTTAAAGAGTCCATCTACCAGCTGGGATAACGTTTTCTTGCGATGGGCCATCATCTCGAGGATCAGAAGGCCGATGTATATGCCATCTCTGTCCGGGATATGTCCCTTGACGGCAATACCACCCGATTCTTCGCCTCCGACGAGCACGTCGCCTTCAAGAAAAAAGCCGCCGATGTATTTAAAACCAATTGGGGTCGTGTGCACCGTCAGTCCGTACGCCCTACCCATCTCATCCAGCATATCCGTGGTCGAAAACGTTTTCACAATGTCACCCGACAGGCCCCGGTCTTTGTGCAAATACTGAACAAGGAGCGCCAGCAGACGATGCGAATCGATGAACCGTCCGTTCTCGTCGCACATTCCGATGCGATCTGCATCACCGTCGTTGGCAATGCCCACCGAAAAACCCTTATCAAGCACAATTTGCGGAAGCATGGCCAGGTTTCTTTCGATGGGCTCAGGAGCACCCCCTCCAAACGCCGAATCAAACTCGGAACGAAGTTCGACGACTGCGTCGGTGCCGAGTAATTCACTGAACGTACCCTTCCCGGCTCCGAACATGGCGTCGTGCACGATACAAATTCGAGCATCCCGAATGGCCTTCAGGTCGATCCGAGATTTCAGCATATCGAGATAATCCGAGCGCACGGTCTGTAATGTGATCAGTCCCTGTTCGACGTAGGTCTCGTACGGTTCCACATCCGGCAGCCTCTCATCACTCGAAGGAATTCTCCGCTCAATCTCTTCGATCATCGAGGGCAGCGCAGATCCACCATAGTGGCCTTTTATTTTGTACCCGTTGTACTCAGGGGGATTGTGACTTGCTGTTATTATGATACCGGCCGCGGATCCATATTCCTTTGTAGCCCAACTTATTGCTGGTGTTGGTGTAATGTTATCCGCGAGGTATACCGGTATGTCTCGCGCGGCCATGATCGACGCCGTGGCCTGAGCGGCTTCGCGTCCAAGCAACCGTGGATCGTGTCCAATAACGACTGAACTGCCCGACTCATACGAATCCTGTAACCACAGCGCAGTAGCATGGGCGACGCGATTCACATTGGCGATGGTGAAGTCCTTTCCGACTACGGCTCTCCAGCCTTCGGTACCGAATCGGATCTGCTCAGGAGTGTCGGACATATTTTATTCGGCGGATACAGCCGGACGAAGGTCGATGAGTTCCTGAGCACTGGTTCGAGCGGCCTCGGTCACCTGATCGCCGCTGATCAGCGAGGCGATCTCTTCCTGACGCTCTTCTTTTTGAAGACGCCTGATTGATGTCGTCGTACGATCGTCGTGCACGATCTTTTCAATCTTGTAATGGGTATCTGCCATCGATGCTACCTGAGGCAGATGGGTGATGGCGATAATCTGGTGGTAACGACCAAGGGAGTGCAGTCGCTCACCGACTCGTCTTGCCATGCTGCCTGACACACCGGCATCTATTTCATCAAATATCAGCAGGGGAAGCCGATCGCTCTTGGCCAGAATGGATTTAAATGCCAGCATGATTCGACTGATCTCACCACCGGAAGCAACCGTGGCCAGAGGTTTGACTTCCTCACCCACATTCGTCGACAGACAAAAATTCGCTCGATCCAAACCGCCTGGGAGGGCGGCATATCGCATGCTTTCTCCGTTCTCATCATCCGTTATCCAACCATTTGTTTCAGGCTCTCGCTCAAATCGAATCTCGAATTTACTGTCGGGTATTCCGAGCAGGGAGAGTTCGCTTACAATGGCAGCCTCGATACGACCAGCCACCTCCTGCCTTTTGAGCGACTGACGTATGGCCACGTCTGATAACTCAGCCTGTACGTCACGAATTTCCGAATCGAGACGACCCAGCGTACCCTCAAAATCGACGGCAACTGAATGCTTCTCACCGATTTCTTGACGATGAGACAGTACCGCTTCAATCGAACCTCCATACCGCAGTTTCAGTCGATCCAGATCAATGAGTCGCTCTCTTATCTCGTTCAAGCGGTCCGGATTGAATTCCACGCGTGAGTTGTACTCCTGCAGCGCTTTGGCTGTCTCTGATACGGCGACCTGAGCGGAAGATATTTCTTTCTGAAGCTCGTCAAACGCCCGGTCGATCCGCGAGAGATCCTGCAATTCATTGCGTACCTGTACCAGTAGATCCTGAACGGAATCGTCAGCTTCATATAGCGCATCAAAAAGTGACGCCGTCGAAATAAAGAGCTTTTCTGCGTTTTCAAGAATGCGACGCTCCGCGTTCAGATCGTCTTCCTCCCCGGCGGCGGGCCCGGTACGATCTATTTCTTCGATCTGAAACGCAAACAATTCACGCTGCTGGCTTAGTTCGCCTTCTTTCCGTTTCAGTTCGTCGCGCAAACGAATCAAATCGGCTACTCGTCGATACTCTTCTCTGTAGGAGATATGCAGGCTATTGAGTCCGCCAAAAGAATCAATAAGCTCGATGTGTTTCTCGGGTCGAAGCAGCGATTGGTGTTCATGCTGACCATGAAGATCGACGAGCTCATTCCCGAGAGCTCTGAGTTGCTGTAACGTCGCCGGAGAATCGTTGATAAAGGCCCTGCTTTTTCCGTCAATAACTTCTCGCCGGAGGATCAACTGTGGAACCAGATCAAAATCGCCTTCCTCAAGCAGGCGAAATACCGACGGAACGTCTGATACTTCGAACACGCCTTCGACGATCGATTTCCGGGCTCCGGACCGAATGGAGTCCGTTTGAGCACGTTCACCGAGGATCAGTTTCAGTGCGCCCACGAGAATGGACTTGCCCGTGCCTGTTTCGCCGGTAATGATATTCAGGCCATTCGAAAAATCGACTTCCAGCTCGTCGATCAATGCGTAATCGCGAATGTAAAGGGAAACGAGCAACGACTTCTCTCAGAAAACGTGTCCTTATCGGCCGTGACAATGTTTGAATTTCTTTCCGCTCCCGCAGGGACACGGATCATTACGACCCACCTTGTTGTCTACCGTAACCGGAGCCGCCTTGGCGGTCGGATCCTTCCTGGCACCCTGGTTTCCGCCGTTTACCTTTACATCGTACGTCGGAGATTCCGACTCGTGTGTCGATTTCGCTTTCGTCGGATCCAGTCTGCGCTTGCTTCGGCGTGCCCGCGGCGGCGCATGTCGGTCAACAAGTGGACCGCTTCGGAAGATAAATGAAACGATGTCTTGATTGATGGTTTCGATCATCTCCGCAAACAATTTATACGCCTCCATCTTGTACTCGATCAGAGGATCGCGCTGTCCGTAAGCTCTCAGCCCGATTCCTTCCTTCACCTCGTCCAGATTCCGCAGGTGCTCGGTCCAGTGTGCATCGACAAACGAGAGCATGGAGACCCGTTCAATCGCATCGTTGACCTCCTGACCCGCGGATTCGATGGCCAGTTCGACCGGTACAACGGCACGCATGATTCTGCGACCGTCGGTGAAGTCGACAAATACTTTTTCAGGCTTGTTTTCCTGATCGCTCGCGGCCATCTGCCTCATGCTTTCCAGGAACGGCCGCGCAAGCGCGTCCCGTTTACGACTGTAATAGTCGACGGCTGCGTCGAATATCTTCTCCGCCACACCATCGTCACCGAGCCTGTAGAAGGTCTCCCGATCCATCTCGAAATCGAGGGCAATCGTACGCAGCAGTTCTTCACGCATTTCCTCCAGATTACCTTCTCCGTGGTGTGTCTGAACAACTCCGTCAATCATCTGCTTGAGCATATCCAGCAATTCGCCCCGCATTCGCCGGCCTGTTAGCGCATGCATGCGACGATCGTAGATTACCTGTCTCTGCGCATTGAGCACGTCGTCGTACTCAAGCTGACGCTTCCGAATGGCAAAGTTGTTTTGTTCGACTTTTTTCTGGGCCCGTTCGATGCTCTTATTGACCCACGGATGGGTGATGACTGCATCCTCTTCCAGATTCATTCGGTCCATAACCTTGGCAACCCGGTCCGTCCCGAACAGGCGCATCAGATTATCGTCCAGGGATACGTAGAACTGACTCTCTCCGGGATCCCCCTGTCGGCCTGCACGTCCTCGAAGCTGCAGGTCGATACGTCGGCTTTCATGCCTTTCCGTACCCAGAATGGCCAGTCCCCCAAGATCCGTGATCCCATCGCCCAGCTTGATGTCCGTACCGCGTCCAGCCATGTTGGTGGCGATCGTAACCGCACCTGTCTGGCCTGCTTCAGCAACAATAAGCGCTTCGGTTTTCGCCCGATCCCTCTTGGCATTCAACACATTGTGTTTTACACCGGATCGCGTAAGCATTCGACTAAGCGTTTCCGATGTCTCGACGCTGGTTGTACCAACAAGGACAGGTTGTCCCTTCTCGTGATATTCCTGAATTTTCTTAATGACAGCGCTGAATTTCTCACGCTTCGTCTTGAAGACCAGATCGTCCAGATCGTCCCGGATGATGGGACGATTGGTCGGTATAACGATAACCTCCATCTCGTAGGTCTTGAAAAACTCTTCAGCTTCCGTTTCGGCCGTACCGGTCATCCCGGCCAGTTTGTGGTACATACGAAAATAATTCTGCAGCGTGACCGTAGCATACGTCTGTGTCGCTGCCTGAATCTTCACCCCCTCTTTGGCCTCAATTGCCTGGTGCAGACCGTCCGAATAGCGCCGACCGGGAAGCACACGGCCCGTGTGCTCGTCAACGATCATGATCTTATCATCCTGAACAATGTACTCGGTGTCTTTTTCGAACTGTACGTACGCTTTGAGTAACTGCTCGACCGCATGAAGCCGTGCGGCCCTCTCGGAGTAGAGCGTATAAAGATTGCGTTTCTTCTCCTCGCGCTCGTTCAGCAGAACACGGCGATCATTTTTCAATTTGTTTTCTCTCTTTTCCTCCGAGAGCGACGTGTCTGCTTCAAGTGATTCTTCCAGTTTTCGGGTCAGTTCGTCTGTCTCGTGCTCGATGGTTGCCACACCGTCTCCCAGGTCGGGAAGTACGAACATCTCCTGATCCTGCCCGGCCGCTTTTGAAATGTACTCACGACCCTGGTCGCTCATCTCAATGGCCCTCTGTTTCTCGTCAAAAGCGAAATGCAAGGCTTCGTCGACAAACGGCATGTTCTTCGCGTTGTCCTGTAGATAGAAGAATTCCGTTTTTTGCCTGAGCTGTTCGACGCCCGGCTCCGCGAGAACTTTGCGCAGCCTTTTGTTTTTTGAATAACCGCGAGAGGCGCGCAACAGAGCCAATCCAGCATCAGATTCCAGTTCACCGGCCAGCTTGCCGTCTCCCTTTTCCAGCGCTTCGTCACGTTGCTTGAGCAGCTTTTCGGCGTCGGAAACGAAACTTGCGACCAGCTTCTGTTGGGAGTAGACCAGCCTTTCCACGGAGGGTTTTAACTCTTCGAACTGCGTCTCGTCAGACTGCGGTACAGGACCGGAGATGATGAGAGGCGTTCGAGCCTCGTCGATCAATACGGAGTCAACCTCGTCCACGATCGTATAATGATGTGGACGTTGCATCAGTTGTTCCGGATCAATGACGAACGAATTGTCACGCAGATAATCAAAACCGAATTCGTTATTCGTTCCGTACGTGACGTCCGCTGCGTAGGCCTGCTTTCGTCCATCCGTGTGCGGTTCGTACAAGTCTATGACGGCTACGCTTAAGCCCAGGTATTCGTACACGGGACCCATCCACTCGGCGTCTCGCTGCGCCAGGTATGGGTTGACGGTAACCAGATGAACCCCCTTGCCCGCCAGTGCGTTGAGGTACACAGCAGGCACGGCCACGAGCGTTTTGCCTTCGCCCGTTTTCATCTCAGCTATATTGCCACGGTGCAGGGTTATTGCGCCCAGTAATTGAACGTCATACGGGACCATCTCCCACTGGATTTCCTGACCACCGGCCACCCACGTTCTGCCTAGCAATCTGCGGCACGCCTCCTTGGCAACTGCGAACGCCTCCGGCAGCAATCGGTCGAGTACGTCATCGAGTGTCTTGAACCACTCATCTTCCAGATCGTCCAGTTCGTCGTACAACCGCATTCGATCGTCGAACGTCAGAGTCTCGCTGTGCTCATCCTGAACACCTGCCTTGAGTTGGATCTCAATTTCTTCTATGTCGGATTCAATCCCGGCGAGAGACTCTCTGATTCGGCCGCGAAATTCGTCCGTCTTAGCCCGCAGTTCAACTTCAGTGAGCGATTCAAGCGTGGAAAAATGTTGATTGATTTCCTCGACAATCGGCCAGAGCTGCTTAACCGTGCGCTCGTTCCTGTCTCCTAAAACTTTCTTGATTACCTGTAGCATGAACTTCGTGCGTTACACGTGCACGTGGAACTGGATGAATCAGCAACCGTAGCGGCTGTGCCAAAGATCGGCGCTTTTCTCACGCCTTTCCAGCACATACCGTTCCCGCGCGGGACTGGTCTTCGCTATTCCTTCTCGAACGTTCAAATCCAACCGTCGAATCGCTGATCGTGCCTCCTGCAATAGGCTCTACTGCCCCGAGAACATGGAGAACAGGCTTCCGTACAAGCGGCGACCGCAAAAAGATCACCATTGAACCGGGAAATCGCACGGGGAGATCGCACCAGGAAATTGCCCCGGATAGCGCAGCATCGCACCCGGCGAGATGAATCCCATTTTCTCTATCCAGTGACGCATCCCTTCCATAAGAGTTCGAGCAGGCAGAATCCGCACGGAAGAGTCGCTCCGTCCGTACTTTTCGTTGTCCTGGTTTTCGTTTTCCGGCTCCCGGCGGCCACGGTTGTCTCAGCTCAGATTGAATCGGCCGGTTTCCCCGTAGTACAACTCGACGAATCAGCTCGGGTAGCCGCACTCGGAGGGCGCTCTCCTGCTCTGGCGACGGATGATGTTGGAGCGTTTTTCTCAAACCCGGCTCTGTTGTCGGCTTCGGCCAGAAGAAATATCTCCGTTTCATACTTGAATCATATTGGCAGCATTTCCGCAGGATGGGTGTCCTACGCTTTCGGTGTTGATTCGTTGACGACTGCCGGGTTCGGCGTGCGATATCTGAGTTTTGGCTCCATCGATAAAGCCGACGAAGTAGGCGTACGTAACGGCACATTCAGTGCTTCCGACATGAGTATCACTTTCGGCGCTTCGCGAAGCTATGTTCCCGGATTAACGTACGGAGTAAATATCAACTTCCTGCTCAGTTCCATCGACGGTTTCCACTCGTCAGCATTGACAGCCGATGCCGGTGTGTTTTATGAAGTGGCGTCGAGCGGCACAACCCTTGGAGCAACCATACACCATACCGGTTTCGTGCTCTCCTCTTTTGGGCGCCGCGACGACCGAGTTCCATTCGATATTCGAATCGGTCTAACCAAGCGGCTCAAACATATGCCGCTTCTGTTTTCCGTCACAGCATATAGGCTGCAATCGTTGGACGGCGGTCCAGACGATACGACGGCGCTCGGAAGTGCACTCTATCATCTCGTCGTGGGCGGGGAATTCCAATTCAGTGACAGCTTTCAGATTAGATTTGGTTACAACCACCGCCGACATGACGAGTTACGCATGAAATCCAGACTTGACCTGGCTGGATTCTCCTTCGGAACCGGGATTCGCCTGTCGCGCGTTGTTGTGGACTACGCGTTTAATTCCTGGTCATCGCTGGGCGGACTGCATCGGTTCTCTGTGCGAACCGGTTTATGAGAGAACGGACGACGTCGCGATCAAGCCTCAGTTGTCGACGAATCCCGGATTCCTCTCCGTCGGAATAAATGCCCCTGTGTCATTCCACCACACTCTTAGCCGGCGTTCCAGGGAGTCCGCGATCTCCGGTTCAACGTCGACCAGATTAACCGTCTCACCGACATCTTTCTCCAGGTCGTAGAGTTCTCGGCGGTTGTCCTCGAAGAAGTATATAAGTTTGTAGGAACCTTCTTGAATCGCGCCGGCGGGCGTCGTGCGCCACTGCGTATCCATGCCACGCGTGGCTTCCAGATATGCGGGAAAATGCCAATATAATATGCGGTCCTCCTCGTCGGGCCGGCCCGTGAATGCCGGCAAAATGCTTTGACCGTCCAACAAAATTGAATCGCCCGGAACGATACCGGCTACCTCCAGAAACGTCGGGAACAGATCTGTTCCTATAACCGGTAAATCCGATTCAATCCCCGGTGCAATGCCACGAGGCCATCTACCTATGAGCGGTACCCGGATTCCACCTTCGTACAGCATGCCTTTCGCTCCGCGAAGCGGTGCCATCGACGTAACCGGGCCGTGCCCGCCGTTGTCCGAATAAAACAGGATGAGTGTATTCTCCGCCAGACCAAGCGCGTCGACAACCTCTACGATTCGACCTACACTCTCGTCCAGACTTTCGACCATAGCGGCATAGACGGGATTCGACTGATTCCCATCGGGCGTCTTTTCACGATACGTGTCAATTTTTTCTTCCTTCGCCTGAATCGGTGTATGTACGGCATAGTGCGAGAGATACAGAAAGAAGGGTCCGTCTACGCTTTCCTCAATGAATCGCACGGCCTCGTCCGTTAGACGATCCGTGAGATACTCACCCTCTGAACCGAGTGTGTCGATGTCGGGTAGAGATCGTTCTCCATTTGTGTACGGATAGAAATAGCTCGGCGGCGAACCCAATTCATTTCCGGCCCGACTCCACTCAAAACCACGGTGTTCGGGAGAATTTGCGTCTTTTCCGAGATGCCATTTCCCGACCAAGCCGGTACGGTATCCGCCGCGACGAAGCAGATCGGCGATGGTCACAGCAGAAAGCGGTAACGTCGTTCGATTCTCGGCGGGTAGGAGTTTTCGGTACCGCGACTGGCCGCGTTCTGAAGAACCAACCGTATAAACACCGTGACGAGGCGTAACCTGTCCAGTAAGAAGGGAAGCCCGACTCGGTGCGCAGTTCGGTGCGTTGGCGTAGGCACGAGAGAACATTATTCCCTCATGTGCAAGACGATCTATATTCGGCGTTTCGTAATAGTTACTGCCCATCATACCCAGGTCCCGCCATCCGAGGTCGTCTGCGTAAATCAGGATAATGTTCGGAGGAGCCTCTTCCCTCGGTCGACAGGAGGTCGCGGCGAGAGTCAGGCTCAGCAAGAGTCCTATTCGGACGGCTCGACTGGTCATGCGCGTCCAGAATCCGTGTTCGGGGTGCTCGCGAGTGTTTCTTCAATACGTGAAAGAGAGTCGCGAATGGCAAGGAGAACCTCGTATGAGCCATTGTCTTTCGTCTGAGACACCGCCGTACCTCCCGATTCCAGACGAAGACGATCGCGTTGTTTGAGCACGGCGTCGCGGAATTGCACGGCGTCACGAATACCCGTAAGACTGATCAATGCACCCTCCGAGGACTGCCCGGCGGTCTCCACCGTCACCTTTTCGATGTTCAGGTACCGCATGAGCGGGCCCTGGACCATGCCGAGGTCGGTTATTTTATCCAGCGGAACGGTTTTTTCAACTCGAACGAGAACACCTTTTCGCACGATCAGTGACTGTTCGGTGAGCAGGCACTGCATTCGATCGAGGTACCGCTGCGTAAAATAGAGACCGAAAATCCACCAGAAGATGATCAGCGGAATCCCGGCAATCGTTGCGAATAGAATCCAGATGCCACTCAGCAACCAATACTTGCGAACGTCGGGATTAAATTCTGCTCTGCGAATCAGATGTTCATCCGTATTAAACATGGCAACTAACCTTCTCCGTCTTTCTTCAACGAACCCTGCTGTTTGAAATATATCATCGTCGTCTCCAGCGTTCCGTGGCGCATGCGTGTGCGCACCTCATCGACCGCCATGCCGTCGTTCAGCCAGATTAGAGCAGCAGTATGCGTCAAACTGTGTGGGGATATACCGGCGCGCTTGATGCCCGCCGTCTCAAGGTGATGATTGATTCGCCCGCGGACGCTGCGCGTATTCAGGCGCTGTCCTTCCGAGCGATGGCCGTGGGATACGAACAAGGGTTCTTCCGGCCGAATTCGGCCACGCGCATCAAGGTAGAGACGTATGGCGTCCATCACCGGGGGATCTATCGGAACCTGTTGATCTTTGACCGTGTGGCCTTTCCCCTGGCTTCGGAGATACCAGCCCATTAACGTCTGTTCAAGATCCTGCAGGTCTGCGCGTACTATTTCAATTTCGCTCAGACCGGCAAAAAGCATCATGAAGATGATGGCTCGGTCCCGAAGGTCGATCTCGGTTTGTCTGGGAAGCGATTGCAGAAGAGCGTCGACCTCCGTCTGGTTCAGCATTTTTCGAGAGTGTGTGCCGGGTCTCCGATTCCCTCGCACGGCACTTGCAGGATTTTCCTCCAGAAGACCGATGTCGACGAGATACTGGCACAGTCTGCGAATGGCCGTCAGATAGGTCGATACCGATACCTGGTGCAGGCCTCTATCACGCATGAGATAGTCCTTATAGGATTCAATCTCATCGGTTTGGAATCGAAACGTGCCTCTCTGGAGCACGAACCAACGCTCAAACTCGTTCAGAGAGCGACGGTACGTTCCCACCGTTTCGGGGCTCTTGTCGCGTAGATACTCCCGAAGGAAGTCCTGAATTCGGAGCTGAAGTTCAGAAAGAGACAGCTCAAGACCGGACGTCGAATCAGCGCTCTCGGTCCCGGTCTTCGCGTTCTTCGACATATGCAATCCGTACTATTTGTGCTAACGGCTAAGAGCGCGCCACTACCGAGAAAACTGTCGACGAATTCCGCTTCTTGGCATGCACGCGTTCGTAATCAATGACCCACGCATCGCATTGTCAATAACGGAAATAATAAATCGGGGAAAATGTGCGTTTTCGCGCCGAATGGACTACTTGATCACTTCGTTTGCATCAAACGACTCGATCACATCGACGAATTTCTGGAGGAATGACGAACCCATCGCTCCGTCTACCACTCGATGGTCATAGGAAAGCGATATGTACATCATGTGACGGATACCGATCATATCACCCATATTCGGGTCTTCAATGACGACAGGCCGCTTCCTGATCACACCCGTGGCCAGAATACCAACCTGAGGCTGATTGAGGATGGGCGTTCCCATGATCGATCCGAGAGATCCGACGTTTGTTACCGTGAAGGTTCCGCCCTGGAGTTCGTCGGGCAAGAGTTTTTTATTGCGCGATCGATCAGCCAGATCTGCAGCGGCATGTGCCAGTCCAACCAGGTTTTTCTGCCCGGCATCGTGAATGACCGGTACGACCAGACCCGTGTCTCCGATCGCGACAGCGATTCCAATGTGGTAGTCCTTCCGGTAGTGTATCGCATTTTCAACGACAGACGCATTCAGAATTGCATGCTCGCGAAGGGCTTCGACCGCCGCGTACACAAAAAACGGGGTATACGTTAGTTTGACCCCCTCGCGTTCATAAAATGCCGCCTTATTGCGTTCGCGGAGGCGCACGAGACTTGTTACATCGGCCTCTCCAAAAGAGGTCACATGAGCAGACGTCTCTTTTGAACGCGTCATATGCTCAGCAATAAGCCGACGCATGCGATCCATTTCGACGATTTCAACGCGCTCACCCGGCTGCCGCTCCGGAATCGGGGACGCGGGAGAGAGTACCTGTCGTTTCGACTGCACCGGAACGAGAGGCGCACTGCCGCGCCGACTCAAATACGAAAGCACATCTTTTTTAGTGACTCTGCCGTCTCTTCCGGACCCCTGGATAGATGCCAACTCTCCCTGGTTCAGACCTTCTTTTTCAGCAATTGAACGCACGAGTGGTGAATAGAACCGATCCTTATCGCCAAACTGTGGAACGTGAGCCGACTCGCCGGAGAGATCCATGGCCGGAACCGGCAATGGCGAAGGAGTGGACGCGGCCGCTTGCGTGGGCACTGATGATGTTGCGCTCAGGGCCGGTCCAGCGGAGATTTCGACATTATCTCCTATTGCAATAACGGCAATATGAGACATCACATCGACCGTCTCGCCTTCCTGCACCAGTATTTTCACGAGCGTTCCAGACGCTGGAGACGGCACGTCGGTGTCGACTTTATCGGTGGCGATTTCAAGAAGCGGCTCGTCCAGTGCAACGCTGTCGCCCAGACCCTTGAGCCACGTAAGTACCGTTCCTTCCGTGATGCTCTCGCCCATCTTGGGCATAAGCACATCGATCGTATCGCCTGAAACGGCGGCGCTGGATGAGGATTTCTTCGAAGCAGTTTCAGGTGTGGACGCAATTCCAGATGCCTCACCGGGTGCATCGCCGGGCTGTCCGTCACTCGATAATTCAGGTTCTGAATCTACGGCCTGTTCCTCGCCTGCGGGCTCGGCCCCTACGCCGTCACCGGTGACACCAGGAACGCGTTCCGTCTCGATCAAGGCGAGCACGGTGCCCACCTCTACCGTCTCGCCTTCAGCGATTAGGATTTCAGCCACTGTTCCCGCACTGGGAGACGGCACGTCGGTGTCGACTTTGTCCGTCCCGATTTCGAGTAACGACTCATCGAGTTCAACGGTATCACCTGGCTTTTTAAGCCATTCAACCACCGTACCTTCGGTGATGGATTCGCCCATCTGGGGCATCCGGACTTCTACCTTGGCCATTACGCTCTGAGTGATCAATTAGACCGTCAATATACGATCTGAATCACGCAATCAAGGGCGCAATCACCAGTGCGACGACGGCGATCAGCTTGATCAGAATATTCAGACTGGGACCGCTCGTATCCTTGAGCGGATCTCCAACGGTGTCACCCACGATAGAGGCTTTATGTGTCTCGCTGCCTTTACCGTACATCTTGCCGTCAATTTCGATCGTGCTCTCAATGCGTTTCTTGGCATTATCGAAAGCGCCGCCCGCGTTTGACTGAAAGATGGCAAGCAGAACACCGGAAACGGTTACGCCCACCAGCAAACCACCTAACATGAACTTGTCGATGAAGCCGATGATGATCGGCGCAGAGATCGCCAGGAGCCCCGGAGCAAACATCTCTCGGATCGCTGCCCGCGTCGAAATATCTACGCAGCGTTTGAAATCGGCTTTGGCATTTCCTTCTCTCAGGCCTACGATTTCTTCAAATTGTCGTCCCACTTCCTTGATCATATCGCCGGCGGCACGACCGACAGCCGCCATGGCCATGGCGCTGAATACGTACGGGAGCATGGCGCCCAGCAGCACGCCGGCCAGGATAATTGGATTTGCGACGTCGATGTTGTCCACACCGGCTTGCTGCATGAACGCGGCAAACAGAGCGAGCGCCGTAAGGGCGGCTGAACCGATTGCGAATCCCTTGCCGATCGCAGCCGTCGTATTTCCGACCGCGTCGAGCTCGTCCGTGCGCTCTCTCACTTCCGGTGGCAGCTTCGCCATTTCGGCGATTCCGCCGGCGTTGTCGGAGATAGGCCCATAGGCGTCAACCGCGAGCTGAATACCCGTGACGGAGAGCATGCCGAGCGCAGCAATGGCGATGCCGTACAGGCCCGCAAAAGTGTACGATCCGATGATGGCAAGCGCGAGCACGATGGCCGGTAATCCGGTCGAGTACATGCCAAGACCCAGTCCCGCGATGATATTGGTAGCTGCTCCGGTCACACTCTGTCGAGCGATGTTGTATGTAGGCCGGTTATGCGTCGACGTATAAAATTCCGTAATCAATCCGATCAAAACACCCGCCGCCAGACCAATCAATACGGCCCAATAAATGCCGTTTGCCGTGTACGTGGTCGTACCAATCGACCAGGAATCAGGCATCATCTGGCGAATGATGAAGTAGGATAGAACAGCCATCACAAACGATGCTCCGAATTCCCCCATATTCAGGGCTTTCTGCGGTTTCCCACCCTCCTTGACGCGTACAAAAAAGGATCCCAAAATGGATACCAGAATTCCAACCCCGGCAATCACGAGCGGCAGGAGAACGGCTCCGATGTCGATAACCGTACCGTCAGCCTGAAAGGCAGGAATGAAAGCCGCTCCAAGCACCATCGTACCGATGATGGAGCCGACGAAACTCTCGAAAAGGTCCGCGCCCATGCCCGCAACATCGCCCACGTTGTCGCCCACGTTGTCTGCAATCGTCGCAGGATTTCTGGGATCATCCTCAGGAATGCCTTCATAAACCTTACCGGCCAGATCAGCGCCCACATCAGCAGCCTTGGTATAGATTCCACCTCCGACGCGTGCAAACAGGGCGATAGACGAGGCGCCGAGAGAGAATCCGGAAATGACGGAAATGATCTTCGTCATATTCCACGCAGTGTAATTGTCATATACCAGAAACAAAACGCCCAGACCGATTACGCCGAGGCCGACAACACTCAGTCCCATCACCAGACCACCAGAGAAGGCGATATTAAGTGCCGGAGCCAGACCATCTCGTGCTGCATTTGTCGTCCGAACGTTCGCCTTTGTGGCCACGGTCATACCAATGAATCCGGCCGTAGCTGAGCAGAGTGCTCCAACGACAAATGAAACCGCGATAAACGGCGATGAGTCCGGATTTTTCGCATTCGCAAAAATCAAAAGAACGGCGACTACAGCGACAAAAATCGCCAGTACACGATATTCACGCTTGAGGAATGCTTTTGCCCCATCGGCGATGTTGGCAGAGATCTCTATCATAAGATCAGTACCCTGATCCTGTCGCGATACCCAGCGGGCACGCGAATAAGCATACAGTAGAGCCACAACACCCGTGACCGGTACGAGGTACGAAATCATTACTGCGTCCATTGAGACAACTCTCCTCCTTTTCGATT
The DNA here is from genome assembly GCA_964527795.1 of uncultured Rhodothermales bacterium. GTDB lineage: Bacteria > Bacteroidota > Rhodothermia > Rhodothermales > UBA10348 > SMXL01. Next base: position 17,248 of record CAZGOS010000004.1, read on the forward strand.
TATTTCCTGATGGTCTTTCTGATGGTCTTTCTGATAATCTTTCTGATAATCTTTCTGATAATCACTGCGCAGGCAGATAAAATTGAAAAGCCCGATTACCAGGCAATCGGGTTCTCACCTTTATCAACGGTTCTTCGACCATCCCGACCGATTTTCTTAAGCGCCCACGAGCACTCGGCTGCGACATCGAATGTCACATCGGCTTCCACAAATAGTGCCAATCCGAAAGAATTCGCTCCGTATCTCGGCGATTTGTCGGCCAAAACTACCGTCACCGAGTCTTATTTACAGGTGTTAACGAATTATTCGATGAGATTTGCAAGACCATGAGAGACATCCACATGCAGGCAACCACATGCATGTGTCGATATGCAATTGTCATGGTGCGGCCTCATGGTCTACTTGCTGAATCGGTTCATGGCCGTCACGATCCCATCGGTTACATAGGTCAACGCTGCATCCCTTGCACGAAGAACGGCCTCGTCGATCAGAGGCCATTCTGCTTCGTCGAAGGTCGACAATACATAGTCCGCCTGCCCCCCTCTCTCGAAATCGTTCCCTATCCCGATTCTAACGCGAGGAAACGCGTCTGAATCCAGCCAGTCGATGATGTCCTCCAGTCCGTTGTGGCCTCCGGCGCCACCCTTTTCTCGAATCCGGACCCGTCCAGTGGGAAGATTGATGTCGTCCACGACGATCAGCAGGTCTTTCGGGCTCAGGCGGTTCTTCCGCGCAAGCTCCTCTACGGATAAACCGCTTCTGTTCATATATGCAAGTGGTTTGGCAAGACCAACTGGACGACCCTTCCATTTTCCCCACGCCATGATCGCCGATCCCTTCTTTTTCAATACAAGTTTCAGTCTATCCGCCAACGAGTCCACTACGAAGAAGCCGACGTTGTGCCTCGTGTCGGCATATCCCTCCCCCGGATTGCCGAGTCCTACAATCAGCCGTTTAGACGACGACGCGGAGAACATCATGCTCATCTACTCGCAAGAATGATTGTGGACCCGGAAAGAACCCACAAGCTCATCGATCCAGCTATGCTGAATCAAATCCATTGGCATTCGCGAGAAAAACGGGTTTCTATTTCGACTTTTCTTGCGCGTCGGCGCTGGTTTCTCCCGCAGCCTCTGCAGATTTTTCAGCCCCTTCTTCGACACCTTCTTCAAGCTCTTCTTCCTCGAGTTCTTCGATGACGGGCTCGATAATTTCACGAGGCTGGATAATCGAAATCAAAGCCTGATCTTCAGGAATGTTGATCATCACGTTTTCAAGCTTGAGATCACGTACGAGAATTGAATCTCCAATTTGGAGCTCTGTAATTTCGACGGAAATGTGATCCGGAATATCTTTTGGCAGACAGCGAATAGACATTTCGTGAACGAATACCTGCGGTGTACCTCCATCGAGCACACCGAGGGAGTTGCCTTCGTAATGCACGGGCACACTGAGCGTCAGCAGCTGGCCTGCGACGAGTGTCTGAAAATCGGCGTGAATGGGCTTATCGGTTACCGGATCAAAAGACACATCCTTGAGAATGCACTCGAACGTTGTCTTGCCCAGCTTGATTTCGACACGATGAAATTCATTCGTGTAGATGAGCGGCCGGAGCGTAAGTTCCGGCACCTGAAAAACCTGCGTTTCCATTTCAGGACCATAGAGCACGCACGGTATCTCCTCTGCAAGGCGTGTCGCACGTGCGGCTTTCTTCCCAACTTCTCGCGGTTTGGCCTCGATTGTAATCAGTTCCATGTTTATTAATCCTCAGCTGAAATATTCGGTTTGAAAGGCCGCTCATTCCGGGCGATTATACTGGATCTAGGGAATGAACAGCGTTGATACAGATTCGTCCGTATAAATGCGCACGATGGCCTCGGCAAATACATCGGCGACACTTATGACGGTAATTTTCTCAGAGGGTCGGACAAGCGGAACGGAATCGGTCACAAAAATGCGATCGATAGCCGAGTTTTCCAGACGTTCGTACGCTGGCCCGGAAAGAAGAGGATGGGTGCAGGATGCAAGGATCTGAAGCGCCCCGACATCTCTGAGCCGATTCGCCGCACTAGTCAAGGTACCCGCCGTATCGATCATGTCATCGATCAGTACCACGTTCTTGCCTTCGACCTCACCGATGATGTTCATCACTTCGGCCACATTCTGAGTCGGACGCCGTTTGTCGATCACGGCCAGGTCGGCATCGAGCCGCTTCGCGTAAGCTCTAGCCATCTTCATGGCACCGACGTCCGGGGCCACAACGACCAGATTTTTCAGATTCATTTTTCGGAAGTGATCAATGAATACGGCCGAGCCGTAAAGATGATCAACAGGTACATCGAAAAAGCCCTGAAGCTGAGAGGCGTGCAAATCCATCGTGAGCACGCGATCGACACCTGCCGTTCCAAGCATATCCGCCATCAGCTTCGAGGCAATCGAAACCCTCGGCTGATCCTTTCGATCCTGTCTGGCGTATCCAAAATAGGGTATTACCGCATTGATACGTTGAGCCGAAGCCCGCTTGGCTGCATCGATCATCAAGAGCAATTCGAGCCAATTGTCCGCATTGGGGTGGGTGCTTTGAATCAGAAAGAGATCGCACCCTCGAATGGATTCCTCAAAGTGAACGTAGATCTCTCCATCAGAGAAGTTCTTGATCTCCACCCGGCCGAGTTCTCTCCCGGCGGCGTGAGCAATCGACCTTGCGAGTGCCGGGTTTGATCGTCCGGAAAAAATGCTTATGCGGTGCTCCTTTTGCATTGCCTGTTAAATTGCATTTTGCATTGCCTTTCAGTTTCCACTCGATAGTCGTGTGCGCGTTTCGTGCCGCGCCAACGGATTTACCTCACGAATGGTTGCCCGGGGAGGATTCGAACCTCCACCGACGGCTCCAAAGGCCGCTGTCCTGCCATTAGACCACCGGGCAAGAATGCCTCTGAAACGCCAAATTCGATTATTTGTCGCTTAATAGGTACAAACTAAATAAGTTAAGAATTCCTCCTCCATCGTGCAATGAAACTACTTTTCATCGATACCCGCTACAGAAATTTCATTGAACGTCTTCAGGCTCCTCGTGAGCCGTTGCAGTACCGCTCCAGGCTAACGCCCGTATTTCTCAAGTATTTTTCTGACCTCATCTATCGGAAGTTCATTCACTGTCCGACCATTCCCTGTCATCGTTCTGGCCTGGAAGAGCGCGTTGTATATCGCTTCCTCTGCTGATTCCATTGCCGCTTCGAATAACGGAGACATCGAGTCATTCGGAAGATCTTCCAGTTGTCGTTTTCCCGATCGCCCCATGGATGTCCGCCGAACGGATTCAGCCGTCGAAAAAGACACGGCGTAGTCACCGGAGCCGTTTGTCGCCGGAGATCCGGTTCGCGCAATGGCAGAAAGTGCACGTCTCGCCAGACGTGTCAGATTGCGGTCGGAAAGCGGTGCATCGGTTGCGATGACAATGATAATGGAACCGTCTGCATCGCCTGCATCAAGGACCTCCTTCAAATAGTACTGGCCCAATTCCTCTCCCACAGGAACGCCGTCAATCTGAAGGATTCCTCCGTAGTTGGTCTGGACCAGCGCGCCGACTGTGTAACCTCCCAGGGAGGCGGGTAATTTTCGCGAGCTCGTGCCTATCCCCCCTTTCCAGCCGAATGTGACGGTACCGGTGCCTGCACCGACCGCCCCCTCTTCAACAGGTCCCGATTTGGCGTTCTGAATGGCGGACACAACGTGCGAAGCGCGGACATGTCGACCACGGATATCATTCAGGGAGCCGTCATTCGTCTCTCCCACGATGGCGTTCACACTATGCACGTTCTCATTGCCGGTGCGCGCCAGCGTCCAGTCGATGACGCCTTCCATTCCCTGCGGGACCGAGAGCGTATTTGTGAGCACAATAGGCGTTTCGATCTCTCCGAGTTCCAGGATCTGGGTCGTTCCGGTAAACTTTCCGTACCCGTTCGCAACGGCAAATCCGGCAGGAACCTTCTCGCGATAGATATTGCCACCGTGAGGCAGGACAGCCGTTACTCCTGTTCGCACATTGAAACCTTCAATGAGCGTCACGTGGCCTACAAGTACGCCGGTCACGTCCGTAATCGAGTTGAGAGGTCCGGGATTAAGCACGCCGGGAGTAATCCCGAGATCTCGAGCGCGCGGTTTAGTGGCGGTCTGCTGGCGCTCGGGTGTAAACGTAACCGACACCTGTGCAACAGAGAACCGGCTACTGGACAGAGCGAGAAGTATCACAAGGAATATGAGTGCGTTCGGCTCAGGATGCGTATTTTGCATGGTTATTCAGGCCGGCAATTTCGCCAGGCAATTAGGCAGCAATTTGGCAGGCAATCGGCCGGCCGTTCAGGAAGAACGTCGGGCATGATTCGAAATATAATCACCCTTCAGTTCGCCCGTGGATCTGGACTTATGGATGAATCTCTCGCACGTACCGGACCCCTCATCGGTATTCTTGGAGGCATGGGTCCCGAAGCCGGCCTCGATATGGCTTCGAAGATTATCGCCGAAACCGATGCCGAACTGGACCAGGAGCATCTCCCGGTCGTGCTCTTCTCGATACCGGAGGATGTGCCGAATCGCACGGAGTTTCTTCTGGGCAATGCGGACATCAATCCTGCGGGGGAAATCGTCCGTCAGCTCGGGTGCATGGAACGGCTGGGAGTGAGCGTTGCGGCGATGGCGTGCAATACGGCGCACGCCGCACCGATTTTCGATCAAATTGTAAGATTACGGACGGAAATCGTCAGATTCCCGAAGGAATCCTGCTCACCGATCAAGCTACTTCACCTCATCGAAGAGACCGCTCAATGGGTACGCCTCCGGTATTCCGGTATAGAGAATGTCGGCATTCTTGGAACGCGCGGCACGTATCAATTTCGGCTGTACGATGATCGCCTGGTAGCCGAAGGTCTGAATCCCATTCGCCCTGACGATCGCATTGCGCTCGGATCCTTGCAGGAGGCCATTTTCGATCCTGTATGGGGAATCAAGGCGTACTCCAATCCTGTAAGCGATCGAGCAGCAGAGGTTGTCCTCGAAGCGATCGTTCATCTGGAACACAAGGGGGCAGACGCCGTCATTCTGGGGTGTACCGAATTGCCGCTGGCTATGGCACAACACGTCGCGCCCGGAACAGCCGTTATTGACCCGACGCGCGTTATGGCGCGTGCGCTTATTAGAGAAAGCTATCCACACAGGCTCAAATCTATTGACGAATAGGTACACAAACCAGCAGCACGCGCACCCAATATGCCGTTGATGCCTCTCGCACGCTATCTTGCGCGTACCACCGAATTCATAGCCCGCCGCTCCCGAACCTTTGATCATTTGTCATGCTGAGCCAGGCCATAGAGGATTACCTGAAAGCGATTTACAAGCTCCATGAGGGTCATGCCGTATCCACGAAAGAGATCGCGGAGGCACTGGATGTATCCTCGGCCTCGGTTACAAACATGGTGAAACGACTGGCCGGTATGGGTTTCGTTACGCACAAAGCCTACCACGGTGTATCGCTTACAGACGCGGGGAAAAAAATCGCCCTGGAAATCATTCGACATCACAGGCTGCTGGAAACATATCTCAGGGAGATCATGGGATATGACTGGGAAAAAATGCACGACGAGGCAGAGCGCCTGGAGCATCATATCTCGGAAGAGTTCGAAGACCGGCTGGATGAGATGCTTGGTTACCCGACACACGATCCGCACGGCGACCCGATCCCCTCGCGAGCAGGTGAAGTACCACGCGTATCTGCAGACCCGCTTACTGTGTTTTCGGAAGGCCAGACCGTGCTGATTCATCGGCTCTCGGATTCCGATCCGGCGCTGCTCTCGCGATTCGAGTCGCTGGGCCTGCTACCGCGCGTCGAAGTCACTCTTGTTTCGAAGGATTGTGGCGAAGGACCGGTTACGGTAAAGGTGGGACCCGTCGAGCACGTTCTGGAGCACCTGGATGCCCGGCGCATCTATGGAACGTTGACAAAACCGATGCGGGATCCAAGCCTGCAAAGCTCGGCCACGAACGAAACGCCGACATGAGATATTTCCTTACGGGAGCGACAGGGTTTATTGGCAATCGTTTAGCGCGATTGTTACTTCAAGAGGGTCACGAAGTAGTCGCACTCGTGCGAACGCCGCATAAAGCACGAGATCTTAAAGATCTCGGAGCGACTATCGTTCAGGGAGATATTACCCGGCGCGAAACCCTGATGACCGGAATGGAGGGTGCGGATGGACTTTTTCACGTAGCGGCGAAATACGCCTTCGGGCGCCGCAGCCATTCGGACATGGAAACCGTCAATGTAGTCGGCACTCGCAATGTCCTCAGAACCATGAACGAACTCCACATATCGAAGGGGGTGTATACCAGTTCCATCGTTATCAATTCCGATACGCGGGGACATCTGGTCGATGAGACGTACTACCACGAAGGGCCACATTTGAGCACCTATGCAGAAACGAAGTGGAAGGCTCACTATGACGTGGCCAAATCGATGATCTATGACGGACTTCCACTCGTCATCGTGCAACCGAGTACGGTGTACGGACCGGGAGATGACAGTGTGATCGCATCCATGTTCACGGACTTCCTCCGGCGTCGACTTCCATTTACTCCGTCACACGCGGAAGTATCGTGGGCCTACGTTGATGACGTCGTAATGGGACACTATCGCGCGATGCAGAAAGGCAGGCCCGGAGAGAGTTATATCCTCGCAGGACCAACGCATTCATTTTTAGAGGCTTTCGACGAGGCGGCGAGAATCACGCGGCGCAAACCCCCTCCCATTCGCGTGGGTCCCGGGCTTATCCTCCTTTCCGCTCGCCTCACTGGTCTGGTGGAACATGCGATCTCTATTCCCATGCACCTGACAGCCGAAGCGTTGCGCGTAACCGCCGGCTGTACGCTCATTGCATCGTATGAGAAGGCGCGTCGTGAACTCGGTTACGAACCACGCAGTCTGCATCAGGGACTGAAAGGCACACTGACCGATCTGGCAGCTCGAATCGCCGAGCAAAAAATGAAGCCTTCGAACAAGAGGTAACGAACGTGCAGCAACGGCAGAGAATTCGAAAAGAAGTTCTTAAGATTCTGAAGAATCATGGCCACCGATCGTTCCGGCCAAAAGAACTGGCCAAAAAGCTCAATCTGGAAGACAATAAAGAGTACAGGCTGTTCAGGGAGATACTGGAAGAGCTGCGTGAAACAGGGGCCGTGGTTTCTGCGAAGGGGGGTCGCGTGTCCTATCGATCGCAGGCTGCCGAGTTGAAAGGCGTGCTTCACGTTCATCCTGACGGATACGGTTTTGTAAACGTTGAGGACGAAGACCTCGATTATTTCGTGCGCGCGCGAAGAATGAATACGGCCATAGACGGAGATCTCGTTCTTATCGGAAAATCGGCACCGGCAAAAGGCGATCGTCGGCGATCGGCTGAAGTACTTCGCGTGCTTGAACGCAGCCGGACTACGGCCGTCGGCTCACTTCATCATGCCGGATCTTACGCGGTCGTCATACCGGACGACCTGCGACTCACGCACGACGTCTACGTTTCGATCGATGAACTGCTGGGCGCAAACGAAGGCGACAAGGTAGTTGTCTCAATCGACGCTTTCGAAGATCGGCGAGGCGCTCTTCACGGTAGAATTATCGAGGTGCTGGGCCCATCTTCGGACCCTGAAGTACAGACGCTTGCTCTCGCCATGAGCCAGGGCGTGCATGTCAGTTTTCCTGAGGCCGCCCTGCAAGAAGCATCGAATCTACAGGTTTCTATTCCCGAATCGGAGATCTCCCGCAGGCTGGATCTACGTGAAAAAATGGTCTTCACAATCGATCCGGCCGATGCACGTGATTTCGACGACGCTCTGCATATCGAAGTCAACGACGGCGGTGGCTACGAACTGGGTGTTCACATCGCAGACGTCAGCTTTTTCGTTTCCGAAGATTCTGCCATCGACAAAGAAGCGTTTCGACGCGGCACCAGTGTCTATCTTGTTGACCGAGCGATACCCATGCTTCCGGAACGCCTGTCTTCCGACGCCTGCTCGCTTCGACCTATGCATGACCGGTTGGCGTTTTCCTGCATCATGCAGGTTTCGGCCGAGGGCGACGTTCTTTCCCACTCGCTCGTGGAAACGGTCATTCATTCGCGCCACCGCCTGACGTATGAAGAAGCGCAGTCCATGCTCTCGAGCTCAAAACCCGAGTATGCGCTTGCCGAGGCACTTGCAGCGGTCAACGGGCTCGCTCAGACACTGGCTCGGCGAAGGCGGAAGGAGGGCTCGATCGATTTCGGGATGAGGGAAGTGAAGATCGACCTCGACGAGACAGGACATCCGGTAGCTATTCGGCGGCGCGAACGGTTGGAAAGTCACCGTTTGATCGAGGAGTGCATGCTGTTGGCGAATCGGGTGGTTGCCGAAGCTCTAATCGCTGCGGAATCAAGGGCCGCGGTTTCACGCATCCATGAGCATCCGGATCGGGAGAAGATCAAGCAGTTGGCCAGGTATGTCGGAGCTCTCGCTTACGAATTGCCTCACACCGAAGGACTGGTGCGTTCAAAGGACCTCAACATTCTTCTGGAATCCGTACGGGACAAACCTGAAGCGCCTGTAATAGAGCAGGCAGCGCTTCGCGCGATGGCCAAGGCGCGTTACGGAATCGAGAGAACCGGTCACTATGGCCTTTCTTTTCGTCACTACACCCACTTTACCAGCCCGATTCGCCGGTACCCCGATCTCGTCGTTCACCGACTCGTCAAACGAATGAACGCCGGCCGACCGGGAATCGACGCTGCCGCTTTAAAACGCATGTGCGAGTACACGTCTGAGCGCGAACGTATCGCAGTTGAAGCAGAACGCGCATCATTGGCACTCAAAAAGGTTATGTATGCTGCAGACCATGTCGGCGATGAATTTGAAGGGGTTGTATCGAGTGTCTCTCGTTTCGGTGTATATATTGAATTGACGGACCTTCTTGTGGAAGGCATGGTGCACGTGCGGGATATGACCGACGACTATTACGAGTATGACGAACGCAAATTTTCCCTGATCGGTTATCAGAACGGGAGAAAATACCGACCGGGTGACTCGGTTCGCATTACCCTCGTCGCAGCACGTTTGGAATCGCGAGAAATCGACCTCCAGTTCACCGATCAAAGAGACATGCCACGCAAACGCAAAAAACGGCGAGAACGTTAAAGATATTGCGGTTTTAGCCGACAATTCTACAGCTATCACAGGAATATTCCAGCATTCGCATCCCGAATGAAGCCCCTCTCCGCAATTGCCACATATGGCTTGCTTTTCCACAATCAGTGGAAAACGTCGCGCCGCACCGTTTTGGCGCAGCAGGGCCTATTTATGTGGGTCGTGCTTGGAGTGATGGCTTTTTACGCTGCGTTTACGCTGTTCATTCTGGGTTATTTCTTTGATGCCTTCGCATTTCGGGTCCTTCCGGGCGAGAATCCCGTTCTCGTCGTTAATCGGTATTTGCTGGCCGCGTTTATCTCGCTCTTTTTCATGCGTTTTCTTTTTCAGAAAACGCCACGGATGAAAGTCGCTCCATACCTGCACCTCCCGGTTCCCAGGCGACGATTGGTCATGTTTTTTCAAATTTCAAGCCTTTTCAGTACGCACAACCTGTATCCACTGATCTTTTTCATCCCGTTTTGGATACGCTTCGTCATGCCGTCAGATGTCATCACGGGCGAAATATTATGGCTCGTTTCGGTAATGGGAATCCTGATCGGATCTCACTTCGCCAATCTTATCCTCAGAGGCATATTGAAGCGTCATCAGGGCGTTTTTTATGCGCTCATGATTCTCTTCATTCTCGTCGTCATTGTAGACGAAACGGCAGGATTGGGCATCATCCAGAAAATTTCTTCTTTTCTTTTCGGCCACATTCTGGCCGGCCACTTCTTACGGTTTTCACTCGTTATGAGCGCTGTGCTGGCTCTTGCCCTCGCATCAACGATCGTGCTTCACCAGTCATTGAAGGCGCCGAGATGGGTAGCGATCAAGAAACGTTCAAAACCGCTGAATGTCCGGATACCGAAGCGTTTTGGCCTGACGGGCAAACTCATCCACCTGGAAATGTTACTGATGTGGCGAAATCGTCGTCCCAGGCATTATCTGTTCGTATCCGTTCTTTTCTCGACGATGTACTTAATCCTTATGCTGGCGGCCAAAAACAGTTATGGCGGCATTGCGTTTGAGGCATTGATCGGACTTTTTGCCTCGGGTGGATTTGCTCTTAATTATGGTCAGCTCATGTTCAGCTGGGACAGCACGTATTTCGACGGTTTGCTGGCCCGTGACTTTCCTCTTCGCTACCTCGTTCGGGCCAAACTGATTCTGCTCCAGGTCTCGTGTCTCGTCTTCTTTTTCGTTTCGATTCCTCTCTTCCTTTGGCTGGAACCGGAACTGCTTCCCCTGCACGCCGCCTTTCTATTCTATAACGCCGGCATCACAACGGTGCTCGTCATGGAACTGGCGACGCGCAACCACCAGGGTGTGAACATCGAAAAGAGCGGTAGTTTTTTCAACTACGAAGGTTTTTCGGCAAGGCATTGGCTCTGGTTCATTCCAACCGCTCTACCGCCGACCCTTTTCATGGTCGCTATGGCTGGAAATCCGAAAATGGGGCTTGCGATACTGGCGGGTGCCGGGATCGTCAGTATCGTGTGTACTGAGATCTGGACGCGCTTTTTTGCCGGAGGCCTTACTTCCAGGAAATACAAAATGGCGCTGGGGTTCCGGGCATATGCGCGTTGAATTGCACAACATAGTAAAACGATATGGCTCCAAAACGGCCCTCAGTGTGCCGAGATGGACCGCCGGACCGGGAGAGGTCGTAGGGCTTGTTGGAAGCAATGGCGCCGGGAAAACCACGTTTCTCAGGCTTGTACTGGATCTTCTGCGTGCAGAATCAGGTCACGTTGAAATCGATGGTGCACCCGTCGTCAAGAATGACAGTTGGAAAGCTCGAGCAGGATCATACCTCGACACCTCGTTTCTCATCGATTTCCTGACACCCGTTGAGTACTTTAAATTTGTCGGTTCGGTGTACGGATTCAAAAACGGAGCCGCCGATCAGGCGATTGCGCCGTACGGCAATCTGCTCCCGTTTCTTGCCACGGAGGCCACGCACTATATCCGCGAACTGTCCACCGGAAATGCCAAGAAAGTAGGCATCGTCTCAGCGATGTTTTGCAGTCCGAAACTCCTGATTCTCGACGAACCTTTCGCCGGTCTGGATCCTCCGTCGCAGATCCGTCTGAAGCGACATATCCGGCGACTGTCGGAGCAGCAGGGTACGACCATGATCATTTCCAGCCACGACCTGGGTCACGTGACGGAAATATGCTCACGCATTACACTGCTCGATCGGGGTGTGATCGTGCGGGATGAAGAGACGTCTCCGGAGACCCTGTCGGAACTCAAGCAGTATTTTTCTGCCTAAGTAAAAGCACCGGCGCGTCATACCTATACGGCCGGTCGGCCGAAGCGCCTGCTGGATACGTTCCTTGACATGACGAATGGAGCCGAATCAGAAACGACGAACGGACAGATGTGGCACGGGCACTTTCGATTGCCGGCTGCAATGTTCCCGGTAACGTTCCCGGAGATGTTCCCGGATACATTTTCGGAATACCGGTGGCATGACCTGAGTTCGGAGAGATCGCCTTCGATACGAGCGTCACTTTTACCGGGAAGCGTGCGGAGTCGAAGAAGGACCAGGTTCGAAAGGGAATCGATAAACAGAGGATGGCAGTTCAGCCCCGAGGCCACGTGATAGTGGGCAATTCCGTTCTGGATGGACACCGCTCGTAATTCTACATCGAGCCCAAACGCTGTGTCGAGTTGCTCCGTTACAATATCAATGGGGATTGCCAGGATAGCCTTTGGGATCCTGCCGAGCGTTTGAACGGCGGATTGTGCCGATGGCGACAACCACTCACTGCCAGGTCCGGATTTCGTATACGCAATGGACGACGAGCGCATCTCGTTTCGTACCGACATGAGTTTCTCCATTGTGTGATGGAGAAGGCAACAATAGGGATCTCGGTTTTTACGGGTGGGAATTCTTGAGCCATGGGCAACGAACAGCAGATGCACATCGTGGCGGACACCACGCGGGAATCGCTGAAGCGCCTGGTCGATGCGATCACTCAGTGCGCGCACATAGCCGTCCTGGGTTGAAAACTCACGTACGCACGTTGTCTCCCAGTTTGGGATGCGACCCGTTACGGAAAGGCCGTGCCAGAACGCGAAGGCAGAACCAGTCGTGTTTCTGGCATATTGCGGGAAAAGCGGAACCAGAACGACTTTCGTTACGCCGTCAGCTTTCATTTTCCTGGTGACGTCCAGATTCGACAACGATCCGTAGCGCGACGCGATATAGGTTTCGACGCGAAGGTCATGGGTTTTCAGCAGTCGCGTTTCCACCTTGCGCCGAATGCATTCCGCCTGCTCCTGGATCAAAAGATTCAGAGCCGACCCCCCACCGACTGCTTCCAATTGTGACTTGACGCGTGATGCCCGGCGTGATGCCCGCAGCCGACTCAATAAACTGTGAAAAACCCGCCTGCCGTCCATGAAGTACCCGGCAGGATCCATGTATTGCCGGTACAGATATTCACGAATATCATCCTGGTGCGCAGGAGAACCCAATACGAGCAGAACGAGGCCGATCACGTCGTCATCCCTGACAACGAGCGGGGACGTCGGAAAAAATCCACCGTCGTTCAATCTGCTGTCGGCTCGTACTTCCCTGACAAATTCTTTTGGAGACATTCTTCGCCGTCCGCACAGACGTTTCTGGGGCTGAAAGTTGAAAGGGGGTTCGTCGCTTCCCGTAAACGACACTGCGAGGTACCGCGTGCATACCACACCCCGACTCTTTCGTTGGATGTACCTCTAATATGGGGGCGCCTGTTTCCTTCCTGAAGTGCGATCCAGCCTATTCCTCGAAGCTTCACCGCGTCACCACAGATCCTTCACGGCATCAGCAAAACCGGCGGCTCAGCTCCTTCAATTATTCATCGATATCAGCCATTCACAACGATGCGGAAGTCATCGGGCCACGAGGCCGGAAGGGGCGCGTTCCACTCCAGTGGGACGTGGCGGACGGGATGTTCGAGAGCAAGCCGAAACGCGTGCAGAGCCAGATTCTTTCCGTCGAGTTCCTGCGAAGCACCATAACGCATATCTCCGAGTATGGGCATGTCACGCCGCGAAAGCTGAACCCGTATCTGATGCGGACGACCTGTATGCAATCGGATTTTCACGAGAGTCAGACCTCCATGTGATTCAATCGCAGTGAGATCGAGTTCGGCATACCGGGCGCCTTCATCCGTCTCGGCAGCCGTTCGCACGCGCCCTTTTTCCTTGACTAGATGGTCGATAAATTTCCCTTCCGTTCTCACCTTTCCCTCAACGATCGCGTAGTATTCTTTCGCCACCTCACGACGACCGAAAGCCGCAGAGAGTCGCCCCGCGGCCTTGGAGGTTCGAGCGAGAATCATCAAGCCCGAGGCTGGTCGATCGAGCCGGTGTACAAGCCCGATATATACGTTTCCCGGTTTATGAAATCGCTCTTTGATGTACGCTTTCCAGTATGTAAGTACATCCGGGTCTCCGGTTCGATCGGCCTGGGACAGTAGCCCGGCCGGTTTATTCACTACGAGGATATGATTGTCGATAAAGACAGGATCCACCGAATTACGCGTTTCTACAGAGTGTTGAATTCGCGATTGCATGACATGGAATAACCATGATTGAACGACATGATTGAACGACATGATTGAACGCAAGGGAATGATAGGGATATGCCATTACAGTTCCGTAATGTGTAGTTTCCCGCCCGTTCGGAAGTTCTTATCCGGAAACCGAATGAAGCCGTCGAAGTTAGGCGAGTCTTCGTTCCAGATTGCCAATCCAAATCCAATCCATGCCTAAAGCGCCCACTTCTGAAGCGGCCCTCTCGCTGACCGGTGAAACGTTTCGGAAGCTGACGCACCTGTTTGCCCTCATTGGGCCATTCCTGGCATGGCTAATGGGCAGTACATTCGTGATCATCATCGGCATTCCGCTCACGCTCGTCGCGATCGCAGCAGATTTTTTCAGGGTGCGTTCCGAAGGAGTTAAACACCTTGTTGAAAAAGTATTCGGCTTTACGATGCGCGATTATGAGAAGCCACCTATCGGTGACGCCATGATCCTGAACGGCGCAACGTGGACGATGATGGCATTCGTAATACTGCTGCTCGTGTTCGAAACAGGCATCGCCATAACGATGTTTTCAGCCTGCATGATCGGAGATGCTGCTGCGGCCATGATCGGCAGGCGCATCGGAAAACACTCCTGGGGCCGCGCCGGGTGCACGATGGAAGGATCGGCGGCCTACCTTGTTTTTGGCCTCATTACGGCCATCGCGATTGGCGGTGGTGACCTGGTCACGTGGACGGCCTATTCTTATCCGCTTCTTTCGCTCGTAGTCGGAACGTTTTTCGGAGTGCTGGCCGAAGTGGCTCCGCTGCCGGTGAACGATAATCTGGCGGCCCCGCTCGGATCAACCCTATCCATGGCTCTTGTCCTGCAGTTCGTATACGGAATACCGCTGGAGTACTTTCCTGTTTTTTAGTGCCCTGGAGTTCGCGGCGGCGAGGGTTCATGCGTCGGATCGACCCGACGTCATAGCCGTATAACAGTGATATCTTTCGGCAACCCTGTCTGATGAATAGCATGCGTAGCAAGCAGAAACGACAGCCGGTCGCCAATCTGACCCGGAGCGCTTTAAAAAGAATTGCGGGTTTAGATCCCTTTCCGCAACCGCCGGTAATCCCGGTTCGGTGTCCGGTGGTCCTGATGCACGGATTTGGCATGCTCGCCATTTTCCTGCGCGGGGGACACTTGCACGATGAGGCGATTTATCTTCGGCTACGAGGCGTGCTGGCGTATGCGCCCAATGTTTCACCGTATCACACCGTACCCGTAAGAGCGGAAATGTGGCAGGACAGGCTCGTTCAGATTCTGGATGAAACGGGTGCTGACGCTGTGAATCTGATCGCCCACTCGATGGGGGGCCTGGATGCCCGGTACATGATTTCGGAGCTGGGTATGCACCGTGTTGTTGCCTCGCTCGTAACGGTTGCTACGCCGCACAGAGGTTCCGCCCTGGCTGACGTTGTGCTGGAATCTCCGGAGCGCGTGCAGGGCTGGTTGACAGACGCGGCCAATTGGGCAGGAAGCTCCGTGATGGATGGGGGTAGAGCTGATTTTCAAAAAGCCGTTCACGATTTGACACCCACCTATGTCACCGGAACCTTCAACAATCAGATCCTGAATCACCCAACCGTGCGGTATTGGTCATACGGCGGTCGGGCCGGAAAAGGCACGGACATCAGCATCAATCCTCTGTTGCGTCCTCAAAACACCATTCTATTCAAGCGGGAAGGAGAAAACGACGGTCTTGTCTCCGTGGACTCGTCACGGTGGGGTACGTACGTGGAAACGATCGATGCCGATCACGCCCAGCAGATAGGAATAGATCTGACTCCGTCCGGCACGTTCGATTCGACCGAGTTTTATGCCGGAGTGGTTGCGATGCTGAGTCGGGAAGGACTTTGACCAAAATGCAGTCGGCTACCCAATCTGCAGATCACCGTAAGAAACCAACTCGCCGAGTCGATCGAACAACAGAAGTCGGACAAGACCGGTCCGGCCTATGATCGCCGGACTAAAGCGAAGCGTGTATGCCCCTGGCTGAGCTGCATTCAGTATTTCGTCGAGAAGCCGCAGTCCGCTGTTTCCGACTTCGGCCCGCAATACGAGCCCTCCCTGAATGGCATTGAATTCGAGTACGGTCACCGGAAGGGTTACGAACTGGCCGGCGCTGGGATTTGGATAAATGGGATCGATGCGAATTTTTCCGGCATAGATGGGAGCCGTCCTCCAGTCGTCTTTATCGTCCGCAACAATGACGCCGTCGGAGGTCGTAGCCGCATAACCCGATGGAGGCGCGCTCGCATCGTCGACAAAATCATTCTGCTTCTTGGCCGAGTCGCAGCCGAGCAGGACAAGGGCGATAAACAGAAGTACCGAAAGTCTTGTATTGGCCTTATTCTGCATCACTCGATAAAACTTTTGCCGTTGCCTTTGCCTTTGACGTTTTCTTTGACGTTTTCGGGACTGGACAAACGCGAGTGAAATACATACTGTTTCTTAACCTTCACGTCTGCACCGCGCTTCTGCATGACGCTTCTGCATGACG
>CAZGOS010000004.1:33635-38814 GCA_964527795.1 uncultured Rhodothermales bacterium
TGCATGACGTGATTGCATGACGTGATTTTAGTCCAGTGTGAATACCTTTTCAGCCAATAATCTCTCAGTCAGGTTCGCAGATAGAGCGATTCTTCACGACCTCGCATTCGAATTCGGAAGCGGGCAATGGATTGGACTGCTGGGCCCAAACGGCGCAGGGAAAACCACCCTGCTTCGGGCCATGGCCGGCCTCATTCCGTACAGCGGATCGATATTACTGGAAGGGCAACAAGTACGCGACTACCGACCGCGGGAGCGGGCCAAACGTCTGGCCTTCGTGCGACAGACACATGAGATGTCATTTGACTTTCAGGTATTGGAATTGGTTCTTCTTGGTCGCTCTCCGCACAAATCTCTCCTGTCGGTGTACGAGAAAGCAGACTTTGAACTGACGGAAGAGGCTCTTTCACTGGTCGATCTTGAAGGATTTACGCATCGACACATGTCTTCTCTGAGTGGTGGAGAGCAACAGCGTGTATTTCTCGCACAGGCGCTTGCCCAGGGTGCGAACATTCTCCTTCTTGATGAGCCTACTGCACATCTGGACGTTCATCATCAGTATGAATTTCTTCATCGCGTAAGAGAATTTGTGGACAATGGAATGACCGTCGTCGGAGCGTTCCACGACCTGGAACTGGCCGCTCGATTTTCCGATCGCATCGTTGTTCTTCAGAACGGGAAACTGGCTTCCCAGGGAGCACCTGCCGATGTACTGAACGCTGAACTCATAGCCGAAATATTTCAGATGCAAGCCTTTGTGGCCCAGTCGGAGTTGGGCAGAATGCGCATCCGGTTCGACCATCCACTCAAAATGAACCGTTGATAGTCGTTCCGCGTATGGAGTGTCACACTTCCCCATTTCACGAGTAGTCGGCTGATCGGGAACGCGACTCGATTATCTCAGGCTGGTATGAAGATCTACACGGGCACAGGTGACAACGGTACGACGGGCCTTTTCGGGGGACCTCGCGTATCAAAGGCGGACGCGCGTATCGAAGCATATGGCACGGTCGACGAGTTAAACGCCGTCGTGGGTCTCGCGCGTGCGTACCTCACAGACAACAGTACCGCAACCGTCGACGATGTACTCGCAGAGATTCAGCGTCGATTGCTCATTCTTGGAGCCGATCTCGCGACACCGCCGGATGCCGGGGTCGACGTGCCCCGCATTCAAGCGCGCCACGCAACCGATCTGGAAGAGCAGATAGATCGACTTGAAGAAGAATTGCCCGAACTCTCACATTTCATTTTGCCGGGAGGATCGAAAGCTGCGGCCGCCGTTCACGTGGCCCGTACGATTTGCAGAAGAGCCGAACGACTCGTCGTCGCTCTGATGGAACTCGAAGGTGGACAGACGGAGACGCTCGTATATCTGAATCGCCTGTCCGATTACCTTTTCGTGGCGGCACGGTGGATCAATCTGCGGGAAGGCGGCAGCGAAGAAACCTGGTCTGGGTCGTAATTCAGAGTGCTGCTCTGGCAGGCTATGTATCGGGATATTCTCGTCGCCGGCTCGCCAGTCGTGATAATGCTCTCTATTCTGGGCCACATTTTTCAGCCGCGCATTAAGGCTAAACGCTAAATAATTGTTATTTTAGCCGATGTTATGGGGGGCCGGCTTCGGCAATTCGACACCCGGATCAGAGCCGGGATCCCAATCATGCGCAAACGCACGTTCTTCGCCGCCATATTCTGTCTGTCGTTCGCGGCCGTCGTCTATCTCGCGATGCGAGTAGACGATATATCGCACGAGAGCGGAATCGACGTAGTCACTACGGTAGCGGAGGCGATTGATCCGCCGGAAAATCAGCTTGATGAATACGGTGTACCTCTTTCGATGTATCGCCGTATCGATCAGAAAATTCGGCGGAATCAGACGTTCGCGGATTTGCTCATTCCGTACGACGTTTCGTACGAAACGATCGTAGAACTTGCGAACGTTTCGCGTGAGGTTTTTAACGTGCGCCGACTCCGCACAAATCAGCCCTATCGGCTCTATCTGGATGACTCGACCGGGTTTCCGGAGTACCTCGTCTACGAGCAGGATCGTATCCGATACATCGTATTCAGCATTGGCGACAGCCTCTTTGCACAGGCATCGGAGCGCACTGTCACGGTAAAAAGGCGCACGATTGCGGGTATCATTACAGCGTCACTCTATGAAACGCTGCTTGCGCAGGGCGCCAGCCCGGTGCTGGCCAACGAATTGTCCGAAGTATACGCCTGGCAGATCGATTTCTATAGGATTCAGCGAGGTGATCACTTCAAAATCATCTATGATGAAGTCTATGTTGGAGACGAACGCATCGATATCGGCACCGTGCACGCCGCACGATTCAATCATATGGGAAACGATTATTTCGCGTTTCACTACGGCGCGGACGACATCGACGAGCATTACGATGAAACCGGCGCCAGTCTTCGCAAGGCATTTCTGATCGCTCCTGTCAGGTATTCACGCATCAGCTCGGGATACACGGGTCGGAGATATCACCCCGTCCAAAAAGTATACAAAGCCCACCTGGGAACGGATTACGTCGCGCCCTATGGTACACCTATCCGTGCGACGGGAGACGGCGTTGTTGAGGAAGCAAAATTTCGAGCTGCTAACGGTAATTGGGTGAAAATCCGACACAACGGCACCTATTCCACGGGATATCTGCATATGTCCCGCATCGCGAAAGGCATTCGACCCGGCGTTCGTGTCGAACAGGGACAGGTCATCGGATATGTGGGACATTCGGGTCTGACCACCGGCAACCACGTCTGTTACCGTTTCTGGAAAAACGGCCGGCAGGTCAATCATCGACGCCAGAAAATTCCCAGCGTCGGTCCCATCCCGGACGCCCACAGAAGTGCATTTGAAGATATCCGCGACGCCTATCTCGTGGAACTGTCCTATGAGGTGCACGTGCCTCTGGCACCGGCGTATGCCATGCTTCTCGGCCATCCGGTTGCACGGGAAACCTCCGGCCCCTGATTGATAGTGGCCCGGCTTGGTCTGTGCACCTCAGGACACTCCAGGACACTCCAGGACGCTTACGTCATCGGAAAAATACTCCAACACCGCGCACGAGTAGCCGACAGGGAATGTTGAAAGTCATTTCATCGTCCAATCAAGGACACGATCCGGGGATTAACGAGAGCTTCGCAAAGCATACTTGAACCTGCGTTCTCAGCCCCTATCTTTATTTAATTCAACCTCTTGATGCTGCTTTGCCCACTGCTCGGCGGGATCATTTGCATATCTGACAATCTGGAGGGTTGATCATGATAAGAAAAACATTATTCCACCTTTCTGTTGGCTGCTTTCTGATTCTGGCATTGACTTCGAATGCCGTGGCCCAAGTCACCCACGAACCGGTTGACGACGAAGCCGTCGCACTCATCAAGAAGGAAGGTCTTGAAAACAGCCACGTGATGAAGTACGCGAGCTGGATGATGGACGTTTTTGGCGGCCGTTTAACGGGATCCCCCGAACTGGATCGCGCTACCGGCTGGGCCCTGGAGACTTTCGAAAAGCTCGGCTTAGAGGACGTGCATAAAGAGGCGTGGGGACCGTTCGGGCGCGGCTGGACACTGGATCACCTGAATCTGTCCGCCACTTCGCCGCACGGTAGCTTCGTCGTTACGGCGTACCCCAAAGCATGGTCGCCGGGAACGGACGGACTTATTTCGGGGGAAGTCGTCCATGTTGTTGCGGAAACGGCCGAGGACTTTGAGAAATATCGCGGAAAGCTGGCCGACAAATTCGTCCTGATTCAATCGATTCGCGAACTGGAAGAACCATTTGAGCCGATTGCTCGGCGTCGAGACGAAGCCAACCTGCTCGGTATGGCAAACGCCGTTCCGGGAACGCCAGGGGCGGCGGTCCGCGGCCGGTTTAACATGAGCGAAGAGGCACGCACCCGTTTCATGTTCCAGCGTGAACTGAACAACTTCATTTTGTCGGAAAAACCACTCGCCGTTCTGGATCGCGGCTCCAAAGGCGACTACGGAACGATTTTCGTTTCGAGCGCATCCGTACCCACGCCGCCGAACCCGGATCCTGCTGCCGGATTCCACGGCGGTGTCCGGGCCTGGGATGTGTCCAAACCGGAAACCGTACCCCAGCTCACCGTAGCTGTCGAGCAATACAATCGCATGATGCGTTTGCTGGATATGGGTATTCCTATGGAGCTGAATCTCAACCTGGGCGTCACGTTTACGGATGACGATCCGATGGAGTACAACATCTTCGGCGAGATTCCCGGCACGGATCCCGAAATCGGAGATGAAGTCGTTATGATCGGAGGCCACTTCGATTCCTG
This sequence comes from uncultured Rhodothermales bacterium, assembly GCA_964527795.1. GTDB lineage: Bacteria > Bacteroidota > Rhodothermia > Rhodothermales > UBA10348 > SMXL01. The sequence goes on from CAZGOS010000004.1 coordinate 37,946, forward strand.
GCACGCGGGCACCGGTGCGACCGACAATGGAGCCGGAAGCGCCGTGATGGTCGAGGTGATGCGTATTCTGAAAGCTGTATATGCCGCCAGGGGCGAAGAACCGCGCAGAACGATCCGAATCGGACTCTGGACCGGTGAGGAACAGGGCCTGATGGGCTCACGCGCTTATGTAGCCCAGCATTTTGCCGAATCCGCCGGACGTGGACAACCACCTTCGAAAATTCTGCCGGAGCACGAAAAACTGTCCGTGTATTACAACATGGATAACGGCACCGGAAAAATCCGAGGAGTGTATACTCAGGGTAATGAAAAAGTCGCTCCGCTATTCCGCTCCTGGCTGGCTCCGTTTAACGACGTGGGAGCCGCTACGCTGACATTGAACAATACCGGTGGCACGGACCACCTTGCGTTCGATGGTGTAGGCCTGCCGGGATTTCAGTTCATCCAGGAGCCCATCGCCTACAGTCCGAAGACGCATCATTCGAATATGGACGTCTACGACCACTTAATCTCCGAGGATTTGATGCAGGCGGCGACGATCATTGCCACGTTCACGTATCACAGCGCACAACGGGATGAGATGATTCCACGCAAAGAGATGCCGACACCGCGCACGTCACCCGTTTCAAGCCGATAGTCCCGGACGGACGAGATGGCGGACATTCGACATTGGGGACTTCTCGTTGGAGGCGTTTGGCTCGAAGGATCCGATCGGATCGACGTGCGAAACGCCTTCGACGACGCCCTGGTCGGAACAGTTGTTAAAGGCACGGAGGCAGACGTCGACGACGCCATAACGGCAGCAAATAGTTCATTAGGTGAAGAATTTCCGGCGCATGAACGCTACAGTGTGCTCATGCGAACCGCCG
>CAZGOS010000005.1:0-36160 GCA_964527795.1 uncultured Rhodothermales bacterium
ACGAGCTTGAACCGCGCACCGTGGTCACTTCCGGTGGTGAGCAAAGATGGTTAAACCGGAACGCGACATGCTTCAAAACAGATACGTGATGAACAGAAGAGAATTCGTTCAAAAAGCCGGCGCAGGCGCAGCCGGCGCCGCATTGGTGTCAAGCGGAATCGCCGGCCTGGCGAGCGCCACTGTCTACAAAAAATCCTCGCTCAAAAAGGCCGTCAAGTTCGGCATGATACAGGAGGATATGTCCATCGTAGAGAAGTTCAAACTGCTCAAGCGGCTCGGATTCGACGGCGTCGAGATGGACAGCCCCACGGATCTTGATATCGATGAAATCGTGGCTGCCAGAGATGAATCCGGTCTGCCGATCCCCGGCGTGGTCGACTCGGTGCACTGGAACAAGACGCTCTCCAGCGCCGATGCCGGCGTTCGAGACGAAGGACTGCGCGGGCTGATGACAGCGCTGCGTGATGCGCACGCATTCGGCGCATCCACGGTTCTGCTCGTCCCTGCAGTCGTGAATAAGGACACGTCGTACGACGACGCCTACCGTCGGTCGCAGGCTGAAATCCGTAAGGCGCTGCCGCTGGCCGGCGATCTGGGCGTCAAAATTGCCATCGAAAACGTCTGGAATCGATTCTTGCTCAGTCCGCTGGAAGTCGCCCGTTACGTGGATGAATTCGAAAGCGACATGATCGGGTGGCATTTCGACGTCGGCAATATCGTGACGTTCGGTTGGCCCGAGCAGTGGATCCGCATTCTCGGCCCGCGAATCCTGAAGCTCGACATAAAGGAGTACAGCCGGAAGAAAAGGGACAAAGAAGGCCCCTTTGCCGGATTTCGTGTGGAACTTGGAGAGGGCGACTGCAACTGGCCCGAGGTTCTGAAGGCGCTTGATGATATCGGCTACTCCGGTTGGGCTACGGCTGAAATCCCCGGTGGTGATGCAAAGCGCCTGACGGACATCGCGAAGCGGATGAATCGCATTCTGGAGTTGGATTGAGAGCCGGCCTCGACAGCGTTCGTTCGAAGAATCGCTCGGCGATATCGGCCCGGCACATTTCAGAGAGCGTTTCGTTTCAATAGATTCTTCGCCTTCTTCCAGGCGGAGTCATTGTATCTTTCGCGCCTGAATTTTTCGCTGTACTCTCAAGCAGCACTCTCAAGCAGCACTCTCAACATGCCGGACCAAATCACCCTGTCGTTTCCTGACGGATCCTCCCGCGAGTACGATGCGGGCATCACCGGGATGGAAGTCGCCCTTAGCCTTTCCGAGGGACTCGCCCGCGCGGCGCTCGCAATCGGTGTAAACGGCGAGGTGCGCGACCTCGTGCGCCCCATTGAAACCGACGCTGAGATTAGAATCTTTACGTGGAACGACGACGAGGGAAAATCCACGTACTGGCATTCTTCGGCGCACCTGATGGCGGAAGCTCTGGAGGCACTCTATGCCGGCGTGAAATTTGGAATCGGGCCGCCGATCGATAACGGATTCTATTACGACGTCGACCTCGGAGATCGAACGATAAGCCAGGACGATCTGGCGACCATTGAGGCGAAAATGATGGAGCTCGCCAAACAGGGTTCATCCTACGTGCGAAAGGAAGTCAGCAAGGAGGAGGCGCTCGACTATTTTACGGACAAAGACGACGATCTCAAGCTGGAACTGATTGGCGATCTGGAAGAGGGCACCATCACCTTCTATACGCAGGGCGGATTCACCGACCTGTGCAAAGGACCTCACGTCCCGTCAACCAAAGGCATCAAATATGCCAAACTCCTGAATATCGCGGGGGCCTACTGGCGCGGCGACGAGAAGCGTGCGCAGCTCACCCGGCTCTACGGCATCACTTTCCCCAAGAAAAAGGAGCTCGATGAATTTCTCGAGTTACGGGAGTTGGCCAAAGAGCGCGACCACCGGAAGCTGGGTAAGGAGCTCGAACTCTTCATGTTCAGCCGAAAAGTGGGTCCCGGTCTGCCCATATGGCTTCCGAAAGGAGCAACTCTGCGAGAAACCCTTATCGATTTCCTGAAGAAGGAACAGATTCGGAGAGGCTACCAACCTGTTGTAACCCCGCATATCGCACGGCTGGAATTGTTCAGAACCAGCGGTCACTATCCGTATTACAGCGACAGCCAGTTCCCCCCGATGATGGACGACGAGGAAGAGGGCTATCTGCTCAGGCCGATGAACTGCCCGCACCATACGCAGATCTACGCGCATCGACCGCGGTCGTACCGCGAACTGCCTGTACGGCTGGCGGAATTCGGTCAGGTCTATCGGTACGAGCAGTCGGGCGAGCTGGGCGGGCTAACGCGCGTACGCGGCTTTACGATCGACGATGCCCACATTTTCTGCACGCACGAACAGGTGAAGGACGAGTTCAAGGATGTCATCGACCTCACGCTCAAAGTCTTCGGTGCGCTCGGCTTCAAGGACTTCAAAGCCCAGATTTCGCTCGGCGATCCGGAGAATACAGAGAAGTACGTCGGCGATCGGGAGACCTGGGAAGCAGCTGAGCAGGCCGTTCGAGAGGCAACGCACGAAATGCACCTGGACTCGGTGGAAGTGGTCGGGGAAGCAGCGTTCTACGGCCCAAAACTGGACTTCATGGTCAAAGACGCGCTCGGTCGCTCGTGGCAGCTGGGAACGGTGCAGCTCGACTACAACTTGCCGGAGCGTTTTGACCTGACCTACATCGGTAAGGACAATCAGAAACATCGTCCCGTGATGATACACCGAGCCCCGTTCGGTTCGCTGGAGCGTTTCATCGGTGTGCTCATCGAACATACAGGCGGAAACTTCCCAACCTGGCTCGCCCCAACGCAGGTCGTCGTTCTTCCCGTCGGACAGGACTTTGAGGCATACGCAGACGCGATTACGAAGAAGCTGATCGATTCCGGCATCCGGGCAGAGGTCGACAAACGCAATGAAAAGGTCGGATACAAAATTCGAAGCGCGGAAGTCATGAAGATTCCCTACATGCTCGTCGTGGGCAAGAAAGAATTGGAGGGAGGCACCGTTGCCGTCCGCAAACACGGCGAAGGGGATCTGGGTGCGCGCAATACCGATCGATTCATCGGGGAGCTGCACGATGAAATAACCGGCGCGTTCATTCGGAACTGAACATCTGCAGAGCACTCGGCATATGAGAGAGCGACAAGGCTTAGTCTCTTTGAACGTAAAACATTACATTATTGTGTTGTGCGGTGTCTTCCCGGCACTGAGCAACTGAAATCACGTTAAACAAACCATAAACAAAACAAAGGTACCATCGCAAAACAACGAATTCGCGTAAACGACGCCATACGCGCAGAGGATGTCCGCGTCGTCGATCCTAAAGGAGCACACGGTATTTATTCTCTCGCCGAGGCTCTGGGCATGGCAGATGAGCAGGATCTGGACCTGGTCGAAATTTCTCCCAATGCGGAACCTCCGGTGTGCAAAATCATGGATTATGGCAAATACCGGTACGAACGGCAGAAAAAAGAAAAGGAAGCACGAAAGAAATCCCACGCCGTCGAACTGAAGGAAATCCGATTCCGGCCCCACACCGACACGCACGATTTCAATTTCAAGACCAAACACGCCCGAAATTTCCTTCTCCATGGAGATAAAGTGAAGGCGTACGTGCAGTTTCGCGGTCGCGACATCATCTACAAAGACCACGGAATGGATATCCTGAAACGATTCCTGGAAGAATTGGCTGACATTGCCAAGATCGATCAGGAGCCGAGAATGGAAGGGAGGCGCATGACGACAATTCTGACACCGATCAAGAAAAAGTCGTGACGCAACGCGCCAAGAAATCTCGCTAGGCAATCTGGCTAAGAAATATCTCTACCAGGCATCTTTCACGGAAATTCCCCACGATCCGACCGAGCGGATTCAACGGTGATATTGCACGCATCTTAAGTATTCCGTACTTTTTAAGGCTAGTTGCGGTTCAGCTTCACGATCAGCCAAAACCGCAATTGTACTGGTAATAATTCCTTTCAGGGCACATTCTACAGGTATGTGAATGCCCAAGATGAAATCAAATAGCGGAGCGAAAAAACGTTTTTCGACGACTGCGTCGGGGCGACTGAAGCGCAAGAAAGCGTATCACAGTCATATTCTGACGAAGAAGTCACCGAAACGCAAGCGAAATCTGCGAGAGACGACCCTGGTCGACAAAGTAGACGAGCCGCGCATCAAACGCATGATCGGTTCCTGATCCGATCACCTGTTTCCGCAAGACGAAGATTTAGGATCCATGCCACGCGCAAGAAATCAAGTTGCTTCCCGGCGTCGCAGACGACGCGTACTTCAGATGGCCAAAGGATACTGGGGCCGGCGGGGAACCATATATACTGTTGCCAAGCACGCTGTCGACAAAGCTCTTCAGTATTCTTATCGGGATCGCCGGCAACGCAAGCGTCAGTTCCGTCGTCTTTGGATTGCGCGAATCAATGCCGCTGCAAGGGCCAACGATATCTCCTACTCGCAGTTGATCGGTGCTCTTCGGAAAGCTGACATCCAGCTCAATCGGAAAGTTCTTGCTGATCTTGCCATGCACGATCCAGCAGCCTTCTCGAAGGTTGTGGCCCAGGCTAAATCTTAAAGAGATACTACAATAGAGCTTTCCAGTCATGAAACAACCAGGAATGCGATTTATTACCGGCGCTTCGACCAGCCTGTAGCATAGGTGGTGCCGACCGGTTAGACGAGCTGACTGAGAGAGCCTAGAGTCCCGCCCCTGCCATCAGGTCGGCGGGACTTTTTTTGTAAGGACAATCGAGCAGCCGATCATGGTTGAAATTTTCGAAACGATTCGGAAAGAAATCGAGGCCGAAACGCTTGACTCGACTGAGGCCATCGACGCGTTCAAGATTCGGTATGTGAGCAAGAAGCAGGGAAAAATCACCGGCCTTGTCAAGGGTATCAAAGATGTTGCCCCCGACGAGCGTAGTGCCTACGGCCAGGGTGTCAATGCGCTAAAGGATCTGGCCTCTTCGATGATCAGCGATGCCACGCAGCGTCTGAGCGGCGCGGCGTCGGGCGCAGACGACATTGATCTGTCTTTACCAGGGCGTACACATCAGGTTGGATCACTGCATCCCATCACCCAAACGGCCCGCCTGATTACGCGAGTATTTGAATCCTACGGGTTCACCGTCGAAGAAGGCCCCGAGATCGAAGACGACTGGCACAATTTTTCGGCGCTCAATTTCCCGCCCAACCATCCGGCGCGGGACATGCAGGACACCTTTTTCATCGAGCCGAGCGATCTCGAACACGGCGGTGTCGTGCTGCGAACGCACACGTCGCCCGTTCAGATTCGCGTGATGCAGCGCCGGAAGCCGCCCGTGCGAATCATCGCGCCGGGCCGCGTCTACCGCAATGAATCGCTTTCCTACAAGTCCTATTGCCTGTTCCATCAGGTGGAAGGGCTCTACGTGGATGAAGGCGTCACGATGGCCGACCTGAAACAGATCCTGCACGCATTCGCACAGGCGATGTTTGGAGATGATGTGGTCATGCGTTTCCGACCCAGCTTCTTCCCGTTCACGGAACCCAGCGCCGAGGTCGACATCTGGTGGAAAGACGGCTCGCTCCCGGGAGGTGGCCGCTGGCTGGAAATCCTGGGGTGCGGCATGGTCGATCCAAACGTGCTCGAAGCGGTCGAGATTGATCCCGAGAAATACACCGGTTATGCATTTGGTATGGGCATCGATCGCATTGCCATGCTGCGTTACGGCATTGATGACATTCGCATTCTTTTCGAGAACGATGTGCGATTCCTGGAGCAGTTCGGGTAAAGCCCATTGAACGGTCGCCTCGCAGGCGCCATAACTGACTGAGTGATGAAGATTAGCGCCAACTGGCTGACCGATTATGTCGATCACGGTTTGTCGGTCGATGAACTTGCCGACCGGCTGACCATGGCCGGCCTGGAGGTTGAGGAGATTAAACACGTCGGCGTTCGATTGGACGGGGTCGTTGTAGGTCGCGTCCTGGATGTAAACCGACATGCAAACGCGGATCGACTCACCGTGTGCAACGTCGATATCGGGCACCATGAACCCATAGCTATCGTTTGCGGCGCTGCAAATGTGGCTGCGGGTCAAAAAGTGCCGGTAGCAACGGTCGGTGCGACGCTTAGCCTGCCGGACCGAGACGATCCGTTGTCCAGAACGGACGTCAAAATCAAAAAATCGAAAATTCGGGGTGAAGTCTCCCTGGGTATGATCTGCGCCGAGGACGAGCTCGCATTGTCTGATGATCACACGGGCATCATGGTGCTCGCCGATGATGCCGAAATCGGCACCCCGCTGGCGGAGTATTTCGGCGCACGGGGCGTGCCCCTCTCTGACACCGCAGTTGATATTGCCATTACACCGAACCGCCCCGACGCCGTCTGTCATCTGGGCGTCGCCCGCGACGTGGCAGCCTTGGAGAATATTCAACTGGTAGAACCGCAGGTTTCCGTCCCGCAGCAAGGCGGCGAAGCTGCCGAATCGTTTTCGGTCAGCATCGAAGCCGAGATCGGTTGTCCGAGGTACGTAGGCATTCTCGTGCGCGACGTCACGATTCAGGATTCACCTGCCTGGATGCAGCAGCGCCTGAAAACGATTGGCCTGCGGCCGCGAAACAACGTCGTAGACATCACCAACTACGTCATGTACGAGATGGGGCAACCTCTTCACGCGTTTGACTTCGACGAGTTGGCCGGGCCGGAGATCATCGTGCGCGAGACCAGCGAGAAGACCAACTTTCGGGCGCTGGACGGCAAGGAGCGGGAACTGCCCGTCGGCACACTGATGATCGCCGACGCCGAGCGTGATGTCGCCATCGCAGGTGTAATAGGAGGAGAAAACTCGGAGGTTACCGGCGATACGCGTCATGTTCTCATCGAAAGCGCGTATTTCAATCCCTCCCAGATTCGGCGCACTTCAAAAGCCCTCCAGATCCAGACCGATGCTTCGTATCGCTTTGAACGAGGTGTGGATCCTACGGGCCAGGCGAGAGCCGCCGCGCGGGCTTCTGAGTTGATGGCCGAATACGCCGGGGGCACCATCGTGCACGGCATGGTCGACGCCAATCCCCTTCCCTACTCGCCTCGCTTCGAAACGCTGCGTCCGGCGCGAGTTGCACACGTGCTCGGGGTGGGTGTATCTGTGGACAGGATTCGATCGCTCTTATCCAGCATTGGATTCCGTATCGAAAACAGAGCAAATGGCGATCTGAACTGCGAAATCCCGCCCTTCCGACCCGATATCGAACGGGAAATTGACATCATCGAGGAAGTGGCTCGCCTCGTAGGGTACGACATGATTCCGGAGCCGACACGCTCGCTGGTCCCCAATCATCCGGTCTTCGTTTCGCCGCAGCGCAGATTTCGCGAGCAGACGAGTGATCTACTGGTCGGTCTGGGTTACCGGGAGATCGTCACGAACAGCATGCTCAGCCGGGAGGTGGCCGAAACTTTCTGCGACCGGATATTGCCCGGCGCGCGTTTTGGCGGTGAGGTCGTCGACACGCTCAATCCGGTATCGCGAGAGATGGCTACGCTTCGGCCGAGTCTGCTGCCCGGTGCCCTTCGTGTAGCCGGCCACAATCTAAACCGGGGTCAGACATCGCTCAGATATTACGAGTTTGGAAATACGCAGATGCGCATTCACACGGATTACTCCATCCTGCCCGATTACACCGAGCGAGAATGTCTTTTGATTCTGTCTGCCGGCGATCACAACGCAGCCGGCTGGGATTCGGAGTCGCGCAAGGAGGATATATTTGATCTGAAAGGCGTCGTCGAATCCGTTCTGGCTTCGGTAAAGCTGCCGGGCGTTCGTTTCGAGCCTGTCTACGGTGCTTCAAAAATATCGACATATCACATCGACGTATTTTCAGGCGAGCAGAGAGTGGGCATTTGCGGAAAGGTAAAATACGATATCGCGAAAGCGTACGACCTGCGCGGCGACGCATATTTCCTGGAATTGGACTGGAGTTCGGTGTCGGAACTGGCTGCGCCCCTGCTTCGAAAACGTTATGAGACGTTCAGCCGTCATCCTCAAATCGATCGGGACATTGCCGTCACAGTCGCCCGCCGAGAAGCGGTGGGGCCCATGCTCTCGACCATAAAAGCCGCGGGTGGTGAGCTTCTTACAAAGGTGCGCGTGTTTGACCTGTATGATGGTGATCAAATCGACGCTTCGCTCAAGAGCGTTGCCTTTGCCATGACCTTCGGATCGGATCGCACACTGCGCGACGAGGAGGTGGATGACGACGTTGCAGAAATCATTTCTGCATTAGAGAAAAATCACGGTGCCAATCTTCGGCAATAAGACCTATATTCCTCAACATCCTGCCGACCAACCCACCGGCGCGTTTGTCTCCAAGATTACTTGAACCTCATTGACATTCGAGAACGGCATCCGAGACATGGCATCCGAGAAAGACGCGAGCGAACAGGACGAACCGTCGCACGCTCAGCAGAATATGTTTGAAGGCTCTAACGGATCAGATCAGCGCCGTGCGAGCCGCGGACCGAAACGAGGGCCCGTGCATTTGAAAGGCACTAGATCTTTAGAACGACTGAGAGACCGCATTGACCTTGCGGTCAAAGAACTCGCACGACTCAGAGAAGAAAACGCTGCTCTACAGAAGCAATTGGACTCGTTCCAGTCGCATGGCATCGAAGCCATGGACGGCACGCCGGTCGTGTTCACCGAAAGCCCGTCGGCGCTTAGAACCAAGGTCGAGAATTTCATTGAAGCGATCGATCGCTATATCGAGCAGTCGCCGGGAGACGACGCCGGCCACTCAGCGAGCTCGGATAGTAGCGACTGATTCAATTAGCTGCCCCACCGACGATGAGACAGAATCCCGTTCGCATCCGTTTACTTGGAAAGGATTACACCCTCCGCGTGGCGGAAGGAAAAGAAAAGGCCACCGAAGAAATGGCCGCGTTTCTGGAGAATAAGCTGCAGGCGTTCAAATCAGCACATCCGGAACAGTCGGATCTAACGGCCGCCGTCATCACGGCGCTGGCTGTAACGGAAGAACTTTTTCTTGAGCGCAGCTCCAATCTGGATCCGGGGGAAGAGGTGAATGCCCAACTGGATGAACTCGAAAAAGTGCTATCCGGCGCCCTCACGTCTGTGTAATAGGCTTGATTCGGGGCCGTTTCAGGCGTACTATTCTCACAGGCATTGCCCCGTTTCGCACGCCATAGTAAGAACCTAACAGTTTCTTATTGGGAACCATCCTTCAGATTTAGACGGCAGGCCCCAGGTTCAGAAATGAACCACGCACGACAGTGTTGCGCGACCGGGGAAACCGGAAGAAATTGAGCGGTACCCACTGTGATATGAAGAGGTTCTTCGTATCCGTCGTGACGGGGCGGTGCTTTTTTATTGCCCTTCCCTGTCGACGAATCGATCCGGAATCATTCACCTGCACGGTTGCCAGAGAAGTGACCGTCGACGGAACAAGGGAGTCGCTTCAGTATATTCAGGCTAATACTGAGTTGACGTGGCGTTGGTGTTCAGAAATCGTGTTCAGAAATCGTGTTCACAGAACGTGGAACGCCTGTGGAGTTGAAAGAAACTTCGGCGCTCGCATCTCTCGGTATGCTAGTGCACAATAACGACTTGCGTCATGGAATCCATCCCCGTCGGATTCCTGGTTGCTGTCGTCGCAGTGCTTTCTTTTGGACTTGGTTTAGCTTTAGATAGATTTCTTCTACGAAGATTTGGCCTGAATAAACTCGCCAATGCGAGAACAGAAGCAAAAAGAATCGTCTCCGACGCTCGCAAGGAGATTGAAAATGAAAAACGGAAACACGTCACCGAAATCGAAACAGATTTGTCGGCGCGGCGTGGAGAACTCGAGAAGGAGTTAACCAATTCAAGAAAGCAACTCAAACGAACGCGACGAAAGCTCGTACAGCGCCAGGATAAACTAGATAAACGTGCGCGTCTCGTAAATGAACGCGAAAACGTTTTGCATAAGGCATCGGACGCCATCGAGGCCATGCGATCCGAAGCCGAGCAGAGTCGACAGTTGGGCAGCAACCTGCACTCCCAGGCAACAGCTCTGCTGGAATACGCCCGCTCGCAGAAAAGTGCGGTCGATGAGAAGCAATCCCAACTTGAATCCGAACGTGCAGAGCTCTCGGCAACGCGCTCCCGCCTGTCCGGGCTCATCGATGATCATGTCCGCAAGCTGGAGAAGGTAGCGGGGCTTTCGCAGACCGAAGCGCGCCAGGCGCTTCTCAAGCACCTGACCGAGCAGACTAAACTCGAAGCGGCGGCCCACATCAAAGAGATTCGGGACGATGCAAAGTTAAAGGCCGGCCGGGAGGCACGGAAGATCATCCTTGCGACGATCCAACGAACCGCCTCTGCCCATGCCATCGAAAACACGGTTTCGGTCGTAAACCTGGCAACCGATGAAATGAAGGGCCGCATAATCGGACGTGAAGGTCGCAATATTCGAACGTTTGAAGCACTCACGGGCATCGAAGTAATCGTAGACGACACGCCGGAAGCGGTCATTTTATCCGGATTTGATCCCGTTCGACGGGAAATTGCACGAATTGCTCTTACACGACTTATTCATGACGGCCGAATTCACCCGGCGCGCATTGAGGAGGTAGTTGAAAAGGCCGGCGCCGAGATGGAAGACGAAATCGTCGAGATCGGTGAACGCGCGGTGATCGATATGAATCTGCAGGGCGTGCATCCGGAGCTCATACGAATGATCGGCAGAATGCGTTTTCGAACGTCATACGGGCAAAATCTGCTCGCGCACTCGATCGAAACGGCTCGAATTGCATCCATCATGGCGGCTGAAATCGGCCTCGATGCAACGATGGCCAGGCGTGCCGGCTTGCTTCACGACATCGGAAAGGTCTCCGAGAACCCCATCGAGAGTCCGCATGCCCTCGTCGGCATGGAGCTCTGCAAGAGGTACAAGGAGTCGCCGGAAATCTGCAATGCGGTGGGCGCCCATCATGACGAAATCGAGATGACGTCGCTCATCGCCCCGCTTGTTCAGTCGGCGGACGCCATATCCGGAGCGCGCCCCGGTGCACGGCGCGAGGCACTCGAAGCTTACATCAAACGCCTCGAAAAGCTTGAAGACCTGGCGCGATCGTTCAACGGCGTCGAACGCGTCTATGCAATACAGGCCGGAAGAGAGATTCGTGTAATCGTGAACCATAATCTGGTCTCCGACGCCCATGCCGAGCAACTTGCCGTGGATGTCTCAAAGAAAATCCAGAGCGATCTGCAGTATCCCGGGCATATTAAGGTGACCGTCATTCGCGAGGTTCGATCCGTGAGTTACGCCAATTGAAACCCGTTTCGGAGATCACGATCAATGATTGTGAATCCGTTATAAAGACGTTATTCCGCCGTTCTCGGCGGGATCAATTTAACGTTGGGATTCTTGAACGTTTCTCGCAGGAATGGCAAATAAGGCATGAATGTAGAAGAGTTAATAATCCTTCATAAGAACGCTCAGCAGACCAACCCTTATATTGCATGTGGGGGGATCCCGTACACGGAAACCAGGAAATCTCTGTGTCCGAATCGCCTCCGAATCGACGACTCCAGCATAACGCGGAGCCTGGAATCAACAAACGGGTGAATCTAGAATGATTGGAATCACTGGCACGATCCTCCTCCTCGTAGCTCTTCTAGCTACCGCAATCTCTGGATACGCCTACCTCCAGAATTCAGAGATTGATATCGCCGTTAAACCGTGGAAGAAATTCGGGCGCATGGCATGGACGACGTCCGCCGTCACGTCGCTTGTTGCATTCGGTCTGTTGATCTACCTCGGGTTAACACATCAATTTCAGTATGCCTATATATACGACAATACGTCGCTCGATCTGCCTACGGACTACCTGGTTGCTGCAAGTTGGGCGGGCCAGGAAGGCTCATTTCTTCTCTGGATCGTATTAAATGGTTTGGTCGGACTGGCGGTCATACGTCTCGCGAAAGGGTACGAAGCGCCCGTAATGGCGATTATCGCCCTGTGTCAGTTCTTCCTCCTGACCATGGTCGCAGGCCTTGATCTGGGTGTTTTCAAACTTGGCGCCTCCCCTTTCATATCGCTCGCGGACAAGTATCCGACGGCGCCAATGATCCAGGCAGGAGTTATACCGACTGACGGCCGGGGACTCAATGACCTGCTTCAGAATTATTGGATGGTGATTCACCCCCCGGTTCTCTTCGTCGGATTTGCCTCGATGATTGTACCGTTTGCCTTTGCCGTCACCGCGCTTTGGAAAAAAGGCTATACCCAGTGGGTGCGTCCCGCTCTGCCATGGACGCTTTTCGGCGTACTTTCCCTTGGTGTGGGCATCATGCTGGGTGGTTACTGGGCCTACATCACCCTTTCTTTTGGTGGCTATTGGGCCTGGGATCCCGTCGAGAATTCGTCTCTGGTTCCGTGGTTGGTCGGTATCGCTGCTCTGCACACGATGATCATTCAGAAACGAAGTGGTCACAGCCAGAAAGCCTCGCTTTTTTTGTGCATCGCTTCGTACATGCTCGTCATCTATTCGACGTTTCTCACACGCAGCGGCATTCTCAGTGACACTTCGGTGCACTCGTTCGTGGATCTCGGTCTCTACAACCAGCTTCTCATCTGGATATTGTCGCTCGGAATCATCGGATTCGGTCTTTTTGCGATGCGGTTCAACGAGCTGCCAAAACCGAAGAAGGAGCCTGACCTGCTGTCTCGTGAATTCCTGATATTCGCCGGAGCCATGATTTTGACCGCTGTTGCCGTTGTGGTGCTCCTGGGTACGAGTACTCCGATCATCGGTCGCATTTTCCGGGAAAATCCGTCCACCGTTCCACTCGCCTTCTATAACAAATGGACGCTGCCACTCATGATCTTCGTTGTGTTCCTGGCGGGCCTCGGCCAGCTTTTCTGGTGGACTCGCATGAGCATCGAGAATGTGAACAAGGTGATGTTCAAACCGATTCTGCTTGCGGTTATCAGCACGATTCTCGTGCTGTGGCTCTCGCCGTTCTCCGAGCGTGCCGCAACGATAAGTGTGGCATCCGCCAACGTGAGTGAGGCACTGAATCAAGCCGCTCTACTGGATGGAATATCATCGTTCTGGAATACGTACGCCCTCGGCATACTGCTGTTGCTGTTGACGTTCGTGTCGTTTTTCGCTTTTTATGGAAACTCAATCGTGCTCTGGCGCATCGCTCGCGGAAATCTGAAAATGGTCGGTGGCTCGATGACACATGTCGGTTTCGCGGTAATGATTCTGGGCATTATCGCGTCCAGCGGATTCAGCAATCCAATCGTGCGCGGCACGGGCGTTCAGATCGGCGAAAGTCGCGACAACTTCATTCTGACCCTCGGCGAAACCCGTAACGTGAATGGTTATAACGTCAGTTATACGGGCCACGGCACGGATGAGGATGGAAAACCGACGTACGAACTCTCGTTCGTTGATCCAAAAGGACGTGCATTTGTTGCTTCTCCGGTCGTTTACAAGAGCAACAAGGACCAGTGGATTCAGAATCCGGACGTGCACGCCTTCCTTGAAAAGGACCTCTATGTGACGGTGACGCCGAACATCATGTTTTCTTCGGACGACGGATCCGATAGTAGCCAGATTACGATGGCCCGAGGAGATTCCACGACCATCGGAGAAAATATCTTCACGATTCAATTCCTGGATTACGACGTCACGGGTACAGAAACGCACCAGAGCGATTCTACGGCAATCGCTGTCGCCGCCGTTCTCAAGGTCACGAACCTGGAATCCATGGAATCCCGCATTCTGAATCCGGTCTATCAGATCCGCAGCGACCGCTCGGTGAACGTCGTCGAAGCCACAGACGACGAGTGGGGCCTGACAATCGCCTTCACCGGGATGAACGTGGACAGCGGCGCGATCACGTTGCAAATCAGCGGCGTTCGGATGGAGCCTGATGACTGGCTCGTCGTGCAGGCATACGAAAAACCGTTTATCAGCCTGGTTTGGATCGGATTCATTTTTCTGTCATTCGGATTCTGCGTAGCGATCTACCGAAGGACGATGGACGTTCGATTTGAGGCTCAACGTCGGGAAAAAACATCCTGAGGCCTCTTCGAGTCGGACTTCTTTCAGGGCTCAAATTTCTGCTCAACTTGCTACCCTGGTTGCCGATACCTCGGGGAAATCAGTGATCTGAAGCCCTACCGACACACAACGTGTCGGCTGATTTCCAGAATGATCGATTTGCGAATACTCGTTGCAGAAGACAACGTCATCAATCAAAAAGTTGTCACCAGAATGCTGGAGAAGCTCTCGTACACGGCAGATGTCGTGCCCGATGGGCGGAAAGCAGTGGAAGCCGCCCGAAAAGCCCGGTATGACATCATCTTCATGGATGTGATGATGCCCGTCATGGGCGGAACTGAAGCGTCCCGGATTATTCGAAGCGAAGAATCTCCCAAACACCGGGCTCGCATCATAGCCCTGACTGCCAATGCGATGGATTCGGATCGCATAAAATGCCTTAATGCCGGCATGGACGATTACATCGCCAAACCATTCGTACTGGAGACGCTTCGCCAGAAGCTGGAGCTTGCCTCAGAGCGCGTCGACAGCTCCCGGAATGGCGCCGTAGCTCATTGATCCGTGGTCGGACCAGCCGGTCAATTCGACGGTTTACTACGGTTTTTCGACCCAATCGGCTACAAACACATTCGTATCAGCCGTATCCTCACGCGAAACCGTTCTGTTCGACGAAAATACGAGCTTCTTTCCATCGTAGGAGAACATGGGGAACGCATCGAATCTGCCCGAGTGCGTGATTTGCTCGAGGCCGGTACCGTCCGTCTTTATGATAAAAATGGCGAACATGCGTCCTCCTGACTCTAACGAGTGGTGATTGCTCGTGAAAAGAACGCGGTCGCCGTCCGGGTGGAAGAACGGTGACCAGTTCGCTCCGGGTAGATCCGTCACCTGTTGCACGTTCGAGCCGTCGATGTCGGCCACAAAAACGTTCAGCGCGCTGGGTTCCACAAAATTCTCCAGCAGCAACGAGTTATAGACGTCGGCATCGTCGCCCGTGGGCCGACTCGCACGCCAGACGATCTGCCGGGAATCACGAGAGAAAAACGCACCACCGTCGTATCCAAGATCGTCGGTCAGCTGCAGCAAATCACCCGTCCCGATTTCGTAGCGCCACAACTCCAGGTCTCCGGAGCGCGTCGACGTAAATACGATGTATCTGCCGTCCGGGGAAACCGTTGCCTCAGCGTCGTATCCCGGACCTCCGATGAAAAGTTCTACGTCTGATCCATCGACATTGGCCATGTAGATGTCATAGTTCTCATAAATCGGCCAGACGTACCTGCCCTGTCCGAACATCACTGTAGGTGGACATTCCTTCGAGCCCTCGTGGGTCGAAGCAAAAATGACCTTTTCATCGCCGGGCATGAAGAAGGAACAGGTCGTTCGGCCCAATCCGGTTGAAACCAGCTCGTAGGATGATAGATCACCGGATGTTGCCACATCGGGATCCGTGACATATATCTGATCACAGCCCTGCCCGTTGATCGCTGACCAGTCAGTCTGGAAAATGAGCTGTTCATCGTCAAAGCTCCAGTAGGCCTCGGCATTGTTACCGCCAAACGTTATCTGTCGAATATTTCGAATATGCTCCTCTCCGTCGTAGCGAAGGGAGTCACCGGCGGCGTCGTATGCTACTTCTTCGATCTGCGGCCGGCATCCGGTGACGACAAGGATCAGAAAAGAAAGGGTGAACACGAATCCTGAACGCGTGACCAGTGTAATCATGGCGCTATTCATGGTGAGATTGTTGATTTCTGGTGCGTACATGAGGGTTGCTATACAAGGCTGTAAAAGGCAGCACAAGGCGCGTAAGCTACGTTTGTTATGAGTCACGAGGTTCAAAACTTTCAAGAAGATGTCATCGAGGCCAGCCGAAACCAGCCCGTACTCGTTGATTTCTGGGCTGCCTGGTGTGGTCCATGCCGGGCTCTTGGCCCTATTCTGGAAAAACTGGCGACGGAAGAAAACGGTAACTGGACGCTCGCCAAGGTCGATACGGACCAGAATCCTGAGCTTTCGATGCAATATGGGATCAGGGGCATTCCAGCGGTCAAGCTTTTTGTCGATGGTGAGGTCGTGAATAAGTTCACCGGTGCTCTTCCTGAGCACGAGGTACGCAAATGGTTGCATGACGCGCTGCCCAGTGAGACGAAATCGCAATTGGCGGAGGCGGAACAACTGATCGCCCAGGGCAATCAGGAACAGGCGGCAGCGCTACTCGAAGCCGTCCTGGCATCGGAGCCGACGCACGCGATCGCCAGTGGACTGCTGGCTCAGATCCTGGCCTTTCAGGATGCCGAACGTGCAGTCGGACTGGCAAAAAATGCGGCCGTCGATTCACGATTTTCGCAGATCGCGGATGCCGTCGTTCAGCTGGCCGCGTCAAAAAAAAGGCACACCGCTTCAGGTGATATTGCCGACGAAGCTGGAAAAAGTGAATATATAGTGGCCTCCCGCGCACTTGACACCGGCGAACTGGACAAGGCGTTTGAATCCATTATTGAGGTGCTGAAAGTGAACAGGTACCTCGACGACGACGGCGCAAGAAAAATGGGCATCGCACTCTTCACGCTGTTCGGGCATGACCACCCGCTCACGCAGAAGTATCGACGAACATTCGACATGTGGCTGTACTAGGACGTGTTCAGAGGCACAAACGTCGCAGAAAGAGCGGCCTAAAAGAACGACACTTCATTCGTAATCACGGACGCAGCGTGGTGGACTGCTTCGTTCTTTTTGGCCTGCATGGCCTGCCGATCATACAGATAGTTCTCTGCAAATAGACCCACCGAACGGGCCAGGATCTCACACCCGAAGTGTATCCGGTGCAGTATGTCGAAATCGGTCGTTTCAATAAGGGTGGGCTGCATCGAACGAACCCTCTCCAGATAGCTCGTCAGGAAATGCCCGTTGAAAGCTTCGAATCTTTTTCGCTCAATATCTGACGTCGCACAGTGCCCGAGCATCCACAGATGGGCTGACAAATGGGCGACATCCTGTGCCGGATGCCCGAAATGACAGAATTCCCAATCGATCAATCGCATTCCACCGGGTGCCATGAGAATCGATCGCGGCCATAGATCTCCCATGGTCAAACATGCTCCGTGTGACAGAAAATGCAGGCCGGCAGCGCGGGCCCTTTCATCGACGGTTTCCCAATTCGAGTGCGCCCGTTCTTTTAACGCCGGCCCGACGAATTGATACTGAAGACGATGTCTCATGACCTGAACGGACTGGTTACTGAAACCAGGTGAAAGCTTTTCGTCCTGGAAACTTGTCGAATGCAATTTTCCGATAAAATCGCCGAGCAAGGCGGCCTTTCCCGGCACCGCGTCCGACGACGCCTCGCACTTGAGCCACGCCGCAAGATCCGGTACGTCGCCGACATCCTCCTCCAGAAGCACACGTTCGTCCTCAAAAACATCGGTCAGCGCTGGTGGCCGAACATTATCCGAGCGCAATTTCTCGAGCGCTCCACCGCTCGCAAATTCCCGCAGCGCCCGGGCTTCAAAGAGAAAGCGAGAATCATCGAACGAAATCACGGGAGCGGTCGCGATATAGGGCGGCGTAGCCTTAAGTATCGCCGTCTGCTCCCCGTCGGCAATTCGCCAGACATGGTTCAGCAGCCCTCCATTTATCCGGGTCACGGACGCCGATTCTCCGAACCGAGCACAATGGCCGCGCAAAAAATCCCGTACCGCTCTTTCGGTGTTCATCGCTTCAACATCTACTGCCAACTCGGCTCGTGCCTACGAGTGAAAACGAAAGATGAGATTGCCGAATGGAATCGGCCGGCCCTGCTCCAGGAACAGCGTGACGAGCCGCGCCAGCAACCTCCCGGAATCATCGAGCGTTGCGCTCAGTGACGCATCTGAACCCGGCACATGCTCACCGGTCGCCGAGTACTTGTGTCCTGCGACAATGGCTGCACACGGTATGCCGAGCTCGTTTGCCAGAACGATTTCAGGAGCAAGTGTCATCGAGTTGACTTCCGCGCCAAGGCTCCGCCAGATGCGATTTTCTTCCCTCGTTTTTGTGCGAGGTCCTCCCACATAGGCGAACGTAACCGGCCCCTGCAGCGCGACATTTTCTTCGATGTCGTCACAGGCCAACAGGTCCTGTAGTTGAGACCTCAATTTGCTGGACACGAGTCCATCCTTCAAAACCAGGTGACCGTGATGCTCCGACGGCGCGTCATGCATGGTACACGCAGATCCGTCCGGCAGGCGATTGTCCAGCATGACGATGTCCTTCACATCGAGCAGTGTATTAAGCGGAAGCCCTGGTTCAAGTATGCCCACGGAACTCGTTGAGAGAAGAGCGCCGCAGCCCGCAGCCCGAATCGCCCAGGCGTGTGCTCTGTACGGAATTTGATTGGGTAACCAGCGATGCGGATTACCGTGTCGGAACAGGAGGTACGCCGGCCTGTCTGAGCGCACATACTGATGCAGCGTCACATCACCCCACGGCGTCGAGACCTCAATAGCATTGAGATCCCACGAGGCGGGCAATTCACGAGAGAAGCCGCTTCCTACGATTGCGACTACTGCGTCAGGGGTTTGCATCGGAAGATTCAGCATCGAAATTCCGCATTAAGATTCAACATTGAGATTCCGCCAGAATTCGATTTCGTCCTTCACACCTGTCGTTTCGTCGTTCATGAAAGCGTCTTTTGAAGCGTAAACATGCAGACGGCCGGTTCTCAGCGTCGCGAGCGTCGATCCCATGCGGACCGCTTCCTTGAGATCATGTGTCACAAAAACAGCCGTTATCCCCATCTGTTTCGATAGTGATACAAACAGGTTCTGCATGGTGCGTCGAGTTTCCGAGTCCAGGCTGCCGAATGGTTCATCGAGCAAAACAACCGCCGGATCGATCACGACAGCGCGCCCAAACGCCACGCGCTGTTTCTGCCCTCCCGAAAGTTGGTGAGCTCCTTTATCGGCGTGCTTCGATAACTCCAGCGCTTCCAACATGCCGTCAACGCGGGTATCAATTTCCTTCGGGGGGCCGTTCTTCAGCTTCAGGCCGAATGCAATGTTCTCTCGAACGGAAAGATGTGGAAAAAGCAGCGCATGCTGCGACAAATAGACGATGCCCCGTCGCTCGACGGGCATCGCAGTCACACGTCGACCGTTAAGGAGCACGTCCCCACGATCGGGATGTTCGAATCCGGCGACAATGCGTAACAGTGTCGTCTTGCCACACCCCGAAGGACCGAGCACGGCAATCGTCGAACCCGATTCCAGGCGAAACGAAACACCTGAGAACACCTGTTCGGCGCCGAATGCTTTCGAGATATTTCTGACTTCCAGATCCATGCTTTTACGAGCGCAGCAGGGCGGTTTTTGTCGGCTCAGGACGCAAACCGTCTCAGCCTGCGGTCCTGAAAGTTACGCGTCTGTTAACGAGTAGAATGAGTACCGGTGGAAGAACAAGCAACAGACTGGCGACCGCCGCCAGATACGGATTTGCCTCATTGACGAATTCGTAGACCAGAAGCGGAAGCGTCCTGACCCGACCTGCGCCAATAAGAAGCGTCAGTCCGTACTGAAACCAGGAGATCAGGAACGTCTGCACGAGGCACAGCCAGATGGCCGGTTTCGAAAGTGGAATCAGAACACGCGCGAACAGTTGCACGCCCGAACACCCGAGTGACCGCGCTTCTTCCTCCATCGCCCGGATATCCGGCGACCAAAATCCATCGAAGAAAACGATCGCGAATCCGAAGGCAAACATGATCTGAGACAGAACGACACCGGTAACCGATCCAGCCAGGCCGGCCTTCAGGTAGAAATACAACAGCGTCGTGCCCAGAATGACGGGAGAAAAAATAAAGGGTACATAGGCTGCGGCCAGCAGCCGGCGCCGGTGGCGATGTCGGCTGATTGTTCGTCCCGTGACAAAACCCATGAGGGTGGAAACGACGGCAACCAGGCTCGAGATTATCAGAGACCTGAGCAGCGTTTCCACTACAGGCATGTTGGCGCTCAGAGCCAGACGCCATGCATGGACGGAATACGCTTCAGGCAACAGCAGCGGGTAATTCCAACGCGTCGACAACGAAAGTGCGATCAGGTAAACAAACGGAAGCAGCACTGTGGCTGCGAGCGCAAACAGCGCCAGGCGCGTCGATCGTTTCATACCTGTCCGCTCCCGTGCGAATCCGCAAATCCCCACGTTCGGTGCCCCTTGAAGGCGAAGAAAAGAATTCCTCCGACGAGTGCGGTGTATATCAGGGCGATGATATAGGCTTCCGGTTTGTCGGCAATATCAAACAGAGCATATTTCCGATACGTAATCACCGAAACCATTTCCGGCGACTGTCGCCCGAGAAGAATCGGGATTTCGTAGGAGCCCAGGACGGTGATGAATACGAGCGCGATGGTTAGAATCGATCGTCTGAGAATGATCGGTACGACCACGCGTCGCGTGATTTCAGCGCTGCCGGCGCCCAATGAACGCGCCAGATCGGAAAACTCCCTGATGCCTGCGGCATCGTAATGACTCGCAAAAAGAAGCGTGAAAAACGGAATCGCCATGGCCATATGCGCCAGAATAATTCCGATGGCAAACGGGTCGTTGACCACGCCGCTGGTTTCGAGCCACGGTACAAGCCGCCAGAGCCATCCCGAATCCGACAGCCACTGATATACAACGAAAGCGGCGACTGTAGCCGGGAGCGCAAGTGGTAGATAGAACAGTAAACGAACCGATCCTCTCTTGAATGCTCCGCGAAACATGAGGGTGAATCCCATCGCCATGAGAATGGACAGCGCAACTGTTACGGTGGCCACGTACAGGCTCAGGCCGAACGACGTCCACAATTCGGCTGATAACAATGTGACCGACCAGTACGAGGTTGTGAGCCCGGGAGATAACAAACCGGTCGCACCGACGCTGTAAAGAACGGCGTAGAGAAGTGCGGCGCCTATCGGAAGAACTGCGATGATCAGAAATAGTGCCAGCCCGGCATACCCGGCGCTGAAGGGGCGATTCGATGTTGTTCTCATTCGTCGATTACGAAGCGTCTGAAGTCTTCATAAAGACGAATCATGTAGGCCGCGTCGAGTTCAGGAAGTGCATATTCTTCAATTTCCTGCCGTTTCGGGGAATATCTGCGAGCTGGAAGCGCCTGAAATTTTTTCCGAACCGAATCCGGTAATCGATTCACATCCAGCACGGTTCCGTCTCCCCACACGGAAGGATCGAGCTTATGGAGCTGGGCATCGGGCGAGAGCAGAAAATTGACTACGACCATCGCTTCATTCTTGTTGGCAGCGCGGCGAGGTATTCCGATATAGTGCGTATTTCGTATGGTTCCGCCTTTCAGGACATAGGCCCGTGTGGTTTCAGGGAAAAGCCCCTGAAGTACTTTGTTGTCAACTTCGCCGTCGTTGTTACTCATCGTGAAGTCGATTTCCCGATTGACAAAGAGTCGGTGCATCTGCGAAAGCGATGAGGGAAACGTCGTACCTTCCTTCCAGAAATAGGGCTTGATGTTATTGATCCAGGACCACAATTCGGTCGAGTATCTGACGTAGGCGTCTTCATTGAACGATCCGGCAAGCATTTCGGGGCCGCCTGCGATATCAATCAGCCATGACTTCAGCAGGGTCATACCGCTGAACGCGCTGTCGAATGTAAATCGCCCGGGATTTGACCGAATCCATCCGGAAAGGGCAGCCCGCGTTGCAGGTGGATTGGCAACTCGAACTGAATCGTAAATCAGTACGAACTGCACGTTGCCCCAGGGACTTTCAAATCCTTCTATGGGCTGCTGAAAATCAACGCCGATAAACGGATCATCGTAGTCGACGAGACGTGAATTGGGAAGCAGATCCGTGAAGGGTCCAT
Organism: uncultured Rhodothermales bacterium; assembly: GCA_964527795.1. Lineage (GTDB taxonomy): Bacteria > Bacteroidota > Rhodothermia > Rhodothermales > UBA10348 > SMXL01. The sequence goes on from CAZGOS010000005.1 coordinate 21,939, forward strand.
AAAGCGCATCGATCTGGCGAAGTTGATAGAACGTTTCACCGTTGATCCATACGAGATCGGCCGCACTCGTTGAAGCGCCTGCTTCAAGCTCGGTCATGATCATCGATACAATCTGAGGGCCCTGGCCGGATCCGATGGTCAATTTGATTCCGTGCCGACGCTCTACCTCGGGAATAACATACTCGCGCATGTAGACATTGATATACGGGTCGCCCATCCACATCAACATGTGCACATTGCCGCCCCGGGCGGCCGCGTTGATTTCAGACCAGGTTTTGCCTGCGAGCGGATCTGTTTCGGCAGGCTCGCTCTGCACACAGCCGAGTGTGAGCCCGACCAGACAAAGTATCGTAATAAAGTGGCGACCATCAATACGCATGGCGGCGAATATAAAACACGCCGCTTCGGATCGTTAATCAGGACGCACACCGGTCACGGTGATGCTCGCAATTCCACCTGAGTCTCTGAAGGCATGCACTTCTTCGCGCGTTGCGAGTTGGAGAAGAACTGAATCGGGAATGTCAATCATGCGCTCGCGAGCAACTTGGACGTCGGAAAATCCAGCCGCTCTAAGCAGGGCGAGATAATCTTCATGATCGATGGCTCCCGAGATGCACCCCGCGTAAAGCGCCGCCGAATCGCGCAGTCGCTCGGGCAGTTCCCCTTGAACAACGATATCAGAGACGGTGAAGTGACCGCCCGGCTTCAGAATGCGAAACATCTGGGCGAATGCTTTCTGTTTGTCGGGAACCAGATTCAGCACGCAGTTGCTGATGACGACATCTATCGAGCGCTGCGGAACCGGCAGATTTTCGATGTCACCCTGGAGGAATCGCACGTTGGTGTATCCCAGCTTCTCAGCGTTCTCGGTCGCCTTTTGAATCATTTCAGGGGTGAAATCGATGCCGATCACTTCGCCTTCTTCTCCCACCAGCTCGCGCGCGATGAAGGCGTCTATTCCCGCACCCGATCCGAGATCGAGCACCGTATCACCTTTGTTGATGCCGGCAATGTCCGTCGGCACGCCGCATCCGAGACCCAGGTCGGCTTCGGGCGCATAACCTTGGCGGCTTCCGTACTCCTCCCCGACGAATGAGTACTCCGGATCGTCTGTGTCGCCGCTGCATCCGCAGCCGCACCCATCATTTTCTGTCGCGGCCCTGGCGTATCGCTCTCTGACGATTTCTTTGAGGCGATCACCGGACGGTCCGTCGGCGTGAGAATCAGGCGCGATCTCGTCCGTAATGTCTTCCGTAATGTCTTCCGTAACAACGAGGGTCTCCTCGCCGCAGCACTTGCTGACTCTGATTTCTGTTGTCATTTGTTGATCCTCCCTTACAAATGGATTGATAAATAGTCAAAACGATTCTCTCCGTTAACCCTGTCAACAACACCGCCCTGCCTCGGCGATCTCACGAAACCACGCCTCAAATGCCTTCCCCGTGTTCAGCACAGCTTCCCAGTCGATACAGTAGCAGGACCTGGGACCTTCAATCGTGCCCTGAATAAAGCCTGCTTCCTTCAGCACTTTCAGATGCTGCGAAACCGTTGCCTGCGCGAGCGGAAGTTCATCAACGAGTTCCCCGCATGTGCACGACGTGCGACCGGCCAGCACTTCGAGAAGGGCCAATCGCCCGGGGTGTCCGAGTGCCCTTGCCGATTTGGCCAGACCAAGCTGACGGTCTTCAAACTGTTCGTTTCGTGGATAAGCCATTTCTTCAACGGATGGTTGCATTCATATCGATAGAGGAACGCGCCTGTGAAGACGCGCCTTTGACCTTATTCGTCATATATATCGTCGATATACGATGCCTACACAAAATGTTTCCGGTCTCTGAAAAGTATTTCAGGATCTGTTAACGCTTCCTGAAGGCGCCCTGTAGCTGGAAAAGAATCCGGCTACTGCGGGTTTTTCAGGCCGACAGCGCCTTTTCCTGATCCCGGTACTGTAGCTCGTACAGCCTGCGATACAGCCCGTCCTGAGCGAGTAATTGCTGGTGATTACCCCTCTCCCGCACGGTGCCGAGGTGCATGACCAGAATCTGATCCGCGTGCTGCACCGTCGAGAGGCGATGGGCAATAGCGACGGTCGTGCGCCCTTTCATAAGCGTTGCGAGCCCGGTTTGAATGATCTCTTCCGTTTCCGTATCGACGCTCGACGTCGCTTCGTCAAGCACGAGGATGCCTGGATCGTAGACCAGCGCGCGCGCAAACACCAGCAACTGCCTTTGACCGTGAGAGAGCGACATGCCCCTTTCCCTCACTTCGTAATCGTATTTGCCTGGAAGACGGTTGATAAATCCCGCGGCCCCGATTGCCGTCGCTGCCGCCTTCACTTGATCGCTCGATATCTCCGCATTGTCAAGCGTAATGTTCTGCTCGACCGATCCTGAAAATAGAAATACGTCCTGCAGCACGAGTCCGATACGATTTCGGAGATCCGTCAACATCATGCTTTTGACGTCGACGCCGTCTACCAGAATCGAGCCCTTTTGGATGTCGTAAAACCTGAGCAACAAATTGATGATAGTCGTCTTACCGGCGCCCGTAGCACCAACGATCGCGAGTGACTGGCCCGGTTCGACCACGAACGAAACACCTTTGAGAACCCACTCGGCTTCGTCGTCAGCGGGCTCGGCATCCGGATTGTAGCTGAACCAGACGTTCTGAAATTCGATGCGACCTTCAACAACGTCCTGCCGGACAGGCGCATCGGGTTCTTTGAGAGAATCATCCCGATCGAGCAGAGCAAAGATGCGCTCAGCGCCGGCCATGGCACTCTGCAGCGTATTGAATTGGTCCGACAGGTTTCGAATGGGCTCGAAGAACTGACGAGCGTACTGAATAAATGCGATCAGAATGCCGAGTGTCAGCGTTCCGGACATGGCGCTCAGGCCGCCAAACCAGATGACCAATCCCAGCGCCGTCGACGCTACGATATCGATCGCCGGCCAGAAGAGCGCGAAATAGAATATCGTCTTTATATGCGCCTGACGATGGCTGTCGTTGATCTCGGTGAAGCGTCGCATTTCTTCGCGCTCGCGCCCGAATATCTGCACGATCCGCATCCCCGTCACATGCTCCTGAAGGAATGAATTGAGGCGAGCCACCTGTTTACGGGTTTCTCTATACTGATCGCGCACCTTTTTCTTGAACCAGAAAGTTGCGATCAGCATGAGCGGCATCACGGCCAGCGTGACGACGGCCAAAAGCCAGCTCAGCGTGAACATGAAGTAGGCGATGAACAGCAGTTTGAACATGTCCCCCAGTATTGTGACGACGCCGGCAGACAGTACCTGACTCAGCGATTCGACATCGCTCGTCACACGGGTAAGGAGTTTCCCGATCGGCGTGCGATCGAAGAAGCGAAGCGGCTGCTTTTGGATATGCCGATAGACCTTCGTCCGGAGGTCATAGATGGCTCTCTGGCCGATCCATTGCGTCAAATACGCATTGACAAAAGAAATGAGACCTTCGGCGATGAGTACGCCCAGCAGGATCATTATCATACGCTGGAGACCTTCAAGATCGCCTGCGACGATGTCGCGGTCGATAGTGATCTGCACGAGCTTGGGTCTGAGAGGCCCCAGGAAGGCCACCGTCATCACCGAGACGAACGCGACGGCTACCCACCTCTTGTACGGGGCCAGGTACGTGATTATCCGACGCAGCAGTCGGCTGTCGAGCCCCTTTTTCTGATTGTTTTCCGCTTCGCTCATACCATCGCAGCCAGTTCTTCTTCCAGGAGCTGTTTCCGATAGAGAGACGCATAAATACCGTTCATGCTTAGAAGCAGATCGTGCGTGCCGGCTTCAGCGACCGTGCCACCGTCGAGAAGAATAATGTGATCGGCGTCCTGAACGGCCGATATCCTGTGACTCACGATAACGATCGTGCGCTTGCCAAATTGACGGCGGAGATTGCCGAGTATGGTGCGCTCGGTATCGACATCGACAGCGGAGAGCGCATCGTCCAAAATGAGAATTCTGGGGCTGCGCACGAGTGCCCGGGCGATGGACGTTCGCTGTTTCTCCCCCCCGGACAGCGTGATACCTCGTTCACCGACGAACGTCTCAAAGCCCTCAGGGAATGCCTGCACGTTTTCGAAGAAATCAGCCTCGCTTGCCGCCTCTTCGATAGCCCATTGTTCGGCATCCATATTACCGAAAGCGATATTGTTGCTGATCGTATCTGAAAACAGGAATACTTCCTGCGGCACGTATCCGATGCCTGTGCGAAGTACGTCGATCGGTATCCGCCGAATATGCTTCCCGTCGATGTAAATCGAGCCGGACGTTGGATTGAGCAGGCGTGGAATCATTTCCACGAGCGTCGTTTTGCCCGATCCCGTGCGCCCGACGATCGCGAGGGTGCTTCCCGCCCCTACCTCAAAACTTATCTCGCGAAGCACCTCCCGGCCTTCGTCGTCATAACGGTAGGAAACATTTTCAAAACGAATCGCGCCCGTTATTTCAGAAATTGATTCTTCGGTATGCTCGCCATCGACAATGTTTGGCTCAGCGTCAAGGATTTTCGAGAGTCTCTGCATCGATGCGGCCGCCCGCTGAACCATCGTAATGACAAATCCCATGGACGCAACAGGCCACGTCATGAGCGCCACGTAAATAATGTATTCGGCGATATTACCGATGGTAATCGACCCTTCAACAACCAGACGACCACCAACCCAGACGACGATGACGGATGCGCTCCCGACCAGAATCAGGAAGATGGGTCGCCACGCGGCTTCCACCAGGGCCAGATCCAGGCTTCTGTCTCGATAGGAACGGCTCTCACGCTCGAAAGCGAGCGCTTCCATTTCCTCGCGCACATAGGCTTTTAGAACACGAATGCCGGCCAGAGCTTCCTGCACACGGCTCGTCAGACGGGAGTACTGTTTTTGAAGGGCATCGCTTCGCGAGTGCACCATGTGGGCCACAAAAAACACGGAAACAGTCAGAAAAGGCATGGGAATGAGCGCATACCAGGTCAACTGTGGGGAAATGAAAAACATGACCGTCACAGCCGTGATGATGATCACGAGCGCGCGCGTCGTATACATGATTGCCGGCCCGATGTAGCGTCGAATCTGCTCGATATCGCTCGTCGCGTGGGTAATCAGATCTCCTGTGGCATGCCGGAGATAAAAGTCGTGCGAGAGATTCTGAAGGTGTTCATAGAGCTGGTTCCGAAGATCATACTCGATATGGCGCGATGCCACGACCACGGTCTGACGCATCAGAAACGAGAAGACGCCGCTCATGCAGGCCAACGCTATAATAATCACCCCAAAAAAGAGCAGAGATACAAAGAAGTCCGCGTAGAGCGCATCAGCTACCGGCGTTCCCTGGAAGGATCTGTAGATCGTTACAAATCGTGGAATGCTGTCGACGGCCTGGCGAACAACGATCGGCACGACGATCGCAAACGCGGACGAAGCTACGGCAGCGAGCAGCCCTGGAATAAACAGCCGCCTGTATTTCCAGTAAAATCGATTCAGTCGCGCGAGAATTCGCATGCCTCAGTGATCTTCCTTGATGGGAGTGCGCACGATATTACCGTGCTGAAACATTTCGAAACGCATTCCGGCTTTCGTGGATCCTTCGCGGAGAATACGCGATAAAGGAGCGCCTGAAAAGGAGTACGTAGACCCTACATAGTTTCCTCTGCACGCCGGGTAGCTGGTGGTAAGAAGCTCTGAATTGAGTACCTTACTAAGCTATGCAAATTTTCTGATTGCGGAATCAATGGCAGACCCGTCTGCAGAGTTTGAAGCGCTGCGTCGCGAGAATCTCCAGCTTCGACGCGCTGTGGATGAGCTTTCCATTCTCAATGAGCTCTCGGCTGCCATCGGGGCCTCGCGCGGAATGGAGGATCTCATTCAGACGATCATTCGTCGATCGATCAAGGCCATTCGCGCCGAGCAGGGGGTGATTTCGCTCGTGGGAGACGATGCCGGCGACCCCACCAAAACGCTGGTACGGACGATGGCCAGCTCGAGCGACCGGGAAGCATACAGTCCGGATCAGAACCTGCTCGGGTGGATGCACCTGAACCGCCGGCCGCTGGTGATTAACGATCCGCAGAACGATTCGCGTTTCCAGGGCGTCAGCTGGCCGGAGGCGGTGCGCTCGATCCTGGTCGTACCCATGCTCGTGCATTCCCGCCTGACTGGTATTCTGACGCTGTATAACAAAAAGCGTGAAGAATCTTTCTCCACCGAGGATCAGCGTCTGCTCTCGATTCTGGCGGGTCAGTCCGCGCAGGTCGTCGAGAATGCGCGATTGGTCGAAGAGGAAAAAAAACTCGCGGTCATGCAGCAGGAGCTCAATTTCGCCTACGAGATTCAGACCGATCTTCTGCCCGCAAAAGCGCCACCAATCGACCATTATGACCTGGCGGGCATCAGTATCCCGGCTCAAAGTGTTGGAGGAGACTATTTCGATTATATACCTGTGGACGAAGGTCGCATCGCGCTGACCGTTGGCGACGTGTCCGGAAAAGGACTTCCTGCCGCGCTCATGATGTCAAACGTGCAGGCGACACTCAGAGGTCAGGCCCAGTTTTGTACCTCGGTGCATGAAACGCTGGAGCGATCCAACCACCTGCTTACGCAGAGCGTTCGCCGAGGCACATTCGTGACGCTGTTTTACGGTGTACTCGATCCGAATTCAAACACGTTCCACTATGCCAACGCCGGGCATAACAGACCCTACATGTTGCGTTCGGACGGCATGTTGGAAACGCTAAGCATCGGCGGGCTCGTTCTCGGATTCCTGGGAACCCAGAAGTATCACGAGGCGGAGACGGCGTTCGATCCAGGGGACCTGTTATTCATCTTCTCCGACGGCGTAACGGAGGCGATGAATGCCGAGAAAGAGCAGTTCGAAGAGCATCGACTGGAAGCCCTGCTCAAGACGCTTGGAGACGCATCGGCATCCGAGGTCATCTCGGCTGTCGGAGAAGCAGTTTCCAAACACGCAGCCGGACACCCACAAAATGACGATATTACGATGCTCGCCGTGAAGCGAACCAAGTAAAACGCGCGCAAGAATGACCTGAAAACGTCAACTTAGCTATTGCTTATTGTTCTGAAAGGCGGTAGTGTCCCTGATTCTGAAACCGAAGACCACTTTTTTCAGCCATGCCCTTCAAGACGCGAGAGAGTTACAACGCTATCGTTTTCGAGCTGACCGGTAAATTTCTGGGTAGCATCGAAGGCGCATCCTTTAAAGAGAAACTCGAGGAACTGAAAGACTCCGGAAAAACCCGGATCGTAATCGACCTTTCAAAGGCTGATTTCATGGATTCGTCCGGCATTGGAACGCTCATCGGTGCGCTGACGACCATGCGCAAGGTGGGAGGTGACGTAAAACTTGCCTGTATGAAGCATCGGATCAAGAATCTCTTCCTTCTAACACGACTGCTTGGGACCGTTTTTGAAGATTACGATTCGGTGGAAGAAGCTGCTGCATCCATGAGTTCATAGAAACGTGCCGAGTGCGTGCAAGGGTGCCGATCTCGGGTTGGCACCCTTTTTTTTTCTTGACTCGGTGAAAATCTTTGTCTTTCATCGTCGTATTTCGTTGAGAAGTATGGCCTGAAATACTATACTGAAGGATCACCCACCAATCCACTTCCTGAAGCACGTTTTCGATGGTCGGACAGACTGTAGGGCAGTATCATATCCAGGAACAGCTCGGAAAGGGCGGCATGGGCATCGTCTACAAGGCCCACGATACGCGTCTTGACCGGATAGTCGCCCTGAAATTTCTACCTCCTCACCTGAGCGCGGACGAGACTTCCAAACAGCGCTTTATGCAGGAGGCGCGCGCCGCGTCTGCTCTTGATCACAGCAATATCTGCACGATCCATGACATCGGAGAAGCGGACGACGGGCAGCTCTTCATCGTGATGTCCTTCTACGACGGTGAAACGCTGAAATACCGCCTTGAAGAGGGCAAATTGCCCGTCATGGACGCCGTGCGCACAGCCCATCAAATCGCATGTGGTCTCGCGCGCGCGCACGAGGCTGGAATCGTGCACCGGGACATCAAACCAGCCAATATCATGGTGACTGCCCGCGGTGAGGTGAAGATCCTTGATTTCGGTGTCGCCAAGCTTAGCCAATCCTCGGAGCTCACAAAAACGGGATCGACTATCGGCACGGCGGCTTACATGAGTCCGGAACAGGCCCGTGGAGAGAGCGTCGATTTTCGGGCCGACATCTGGTCGGTAGGCGTGCTTCTGTATGAGATGCTGACGGGGACGCGTCCATTTGAAGGCGGTTATGAAGCGGCCATGGTCTATGCGATTATCAACCAGGATCCTCCGCCTCTCTCCGATTCAGTTCCCGACCTCCCGGAAGGTGTCGATGATGTCGTTCAAAAGTGTCTGGCAAAGATCCAGGGCGACAGGTTTGCCATGGCCGAGGACCTTGTTGAAGCGCTCGACCCGATTGCGGGTGCATCGGGTACCATGACGACGACGACGCCGAGGATGGCACCAGCAACCACCTCCGAACCATCGACGCCGAGTCTGCTCAAAGTCGGATCGTCGTTCATCTTAGCTTCCGTTGTCGTCCTGGCGATCGTCTATGCCGGCATGATCGGATTTGGACTACCCGACTGGGTCTTCCCCACCGGCATCGTATTGATGCTACTGGGTCTTCCCATCATTCTGTACGCGGCACACAACGAAGGAAGGTTCGATTCAGCCGACGAGGCTGCTTTACGAGCGTCCGCCCTTACACTCAAAAAAGCGATCTGGGGCGGCTTCCTCTCCATGTCTGCGCTCGCCGTCTTTTCCGCCGTATATATGGTAATGCGGGTTATGGGGATCGGACCCGCAGCCACATTGCAGTCTTCCGGCGCGCTAGAGGATAATGCCAAACTCATCGTGGCCGAGTTCGAAAACAGTACAAGCGATGAAACGCTTTCAGAGTCCGTGTCGGAACTTCTGAGAATCGACCTTTCCCAATCTGTAGCGATCAATGTCATGGATGGATCCGACATCGTCTCGGTCCTCAGCCGCATGAACCGCAAGCAGGATGCCAAGATCGACCTGAATACGGCCATGGAAATCGCCGCCCGCGAAGGTGCAGAGGCGGTTGTAGCCGGTGAAATCAGCCAGCTTGGCCGAGGCTATGTGTTAACCGCGCGACTGCTGGCGGCGCACGATGGTTCGGAGTTGGTCGCTCTCAGGGAAACGGCCGAGGACGATGGCGCCATCATTGCCGCCACGGACCGCTTGTCGGCCGACTTACGTGAGCGCATCGGTGAATCCATCAAAACGATCCGTTCGAATGAGGACCTGGACCGAGTGACGACAAGTTCGTTAGACGCTCTTCGTCTTTACTCCCAGGGTGTAGCTGCAGCCGACGCTGGTAATTTTGAACGGTCGATAGAGTTACTTACACATGCGACGCTCCGGGATTCAACGTTTGCCATGGCCTATCGCAAAATGGCCGTTGTGTACGGCAATTCGGGGGCATCCCCACAGTTTGTGATCGAGGCCGCTTCTAACGCATATCAACTTCGTGATCGACTTCCGGCCAGAGAACGTGGCCTCGCGACAGCGTATTATTTTGCAGAGGTAGACCGTGATCGCGATCGGAAGGTTGCGGCATATGAAGCTCTGATCGAGCAATTCCCTGACGAGACCGCAGCCCTGAATAACGTTGCGATCGATTATGTCGCCAACGGTGAGTTTGAAAAAGCCGAGCGGTACGCCAGGCGAGCACTCGCCATAGGCAGCAAGGATCTTTACTTCGACAAATTAATCGTTTCACTTTCTGCTCAGAAACGGTGGAACGAAGTGGACGACGTCATTGCCGATTTTGAGCTGACACATCCCAATCATCCCTCTCTTATCTGGCATCAGTTCGCCACGACTGTGGCGCGCGGAAGCTATGAAGGAGCCGATTCGCTGGTTCGAACGTCGAGCGTCAACAACGACATCGTCTGGAAGTGGTGGGACTCCAAATTCCTGGCGCATTACAAAAGTTTTCGCGGGAAACTTGCGGAAATGGAGACAGAAACTGCACGAACGGTGGCTTTAAATCTTGAGAGAGGTGTACCGTCGTTCGCCCTAGACGAATATGTACAACGAGCTCGCATTCTTCTCGATGTCGTCGGCGATTTTGACGGTGCGCTACGAATCGTCGAAAAGGGGCTACTGGATATTCCAATGGGGTCCCTTCACCCATACTCCAGGCCGTATTCAGCGCTCATTGCGATCTTCGCGAGGCTGGGACAAACGGATCGGGCAAGACAGCTTCTCGATGAATATCAGCAAGTCGTGCCGGAAGGTATCAGAAACGGTGACTTGGGGCTGCATTTAGCAGTAAGTGAGTTGCTAATCTCTCGTGGTCAGATCGAGTCAGGACTCGAAACGATGCGACGGGCACAGACCATATCCAAGTGCAGAAACTGTTTCTTGTTTCGCCAAGGTCAGATTCTTGAGCGTATGGACAGCCTGGAAACTGCCATTGCTGTCTATACGCGCTTTATTGACGATTCGGACCCTTACTCGTTCATGTTCCGTGCTCCAGATATAGCCCCCGCCTACCTTCGCTTAGGCGAACTGCATTCCCGAATGGGACACACAGATGAGGCAATCGAAGCCTATTCGAAATTTGTTGATGTCTGGCAAAATGCCGACAGTGAATTGCAGCCCCGGGTCGCCTACGCACGCGACCGAATAGGAAGGCTTCTCGATCAATCAACCCGAGAACCCGGATAACAAACGCCACAGTACCGTCTGCAAAAGTACCATCCGCGATGAGGTACCAAGATGTATATGCGATTTGTTCAACTTTGGATTAGAACAGATGCCGTCGCGGCATTTGAGAGGTTTTATGAGCACCGCGTGACGCCGGCGCTGCTCGATGAGCCCGGTTGCATTTTTGCCCGGCTGATCCAAAGCGATTCGAATCCCACCGAACTGGTCTCGCTCACGCTCTGGACTTCGCCAGAAGCTGCGGAAATGTACGAATCCAGCGGCCATTTCGATGCCCTGATTGAGGAAAACGAGCCTTTTCTGGAAGACCGGACGGAATGGAAAATCCAGCTATCCGAGGATAATACGCTAGAATACACGTCGGTCAAGGAGCAACCGGCGGTTCAGGCGATGCCCATAGCAGCAGGAACAACGGAGGCCGATCCTTCGAAGCAGATCGCAGACGATATGTACGTCCGTATCGTCTCGGCAAAGGTAATACCGGGCAAGTTCGCGGATCTTAAACGTGTTTACGACGAACAGGTCGCGCCGGAACTTATGAAGGTGGACGGATGTCGCGGAGCCTATCTGATCGGTAGTGAAGGTGTCGTCGAAGGACTATCCGTTACCATTTGGGATGATAAAGAGACGGGAGATGCGTACGAAGCCAGCGGAAAGTATGCAGAGCTTGTAGCCCTCGAAGCTCCGTACCTGTCATCTCTGTATCAGTGGAAAATGTCCCTCGATCAAAACAAACAATCGAAGGTGAGAACCAGCGACGATTTGTCTGTGAAGGGTTATCACATCATAACCGGTGAAGAATTGGGCGGATGAAATCCTCTTGTTAAGACCAAACTGCCGGAATCCGATTGAGAAGTAGCATCTGAACCGTTATAATCATAAGAATTCTTCCCGGGTTAGAGCGAGGGCCCGAAAAAAAGCACGCCAAACAGAAGACACGAACGTACTACCCCACTACGAGGTACCGCCATGTTTATGCGATTTGTCCAGATCAAGATCAAACCGGACTCGGCCCACTCGTTTGAACGGTTCTACAACTTTCGCACGGCCCCGGCTTTACGTCAGGTAGACGGGTGTCTTTTTGCTCATCTGATTCAAAGCGACAAGGCAGAATCAGACTTCATATCCTTCACAGTCTGGACATCGCATGAAACAGCTGAAGAATTCGAATCCGGCGGATTTTATGATGAACTGCTCGCCGAACTCGATCCGTTCCTGGAGGAGACAACGGAGTGGAAGATTCGTCTGAATGATGATATGACGCTCGATTATACGCCGGTTAAAGAAGACCCTACGGTGAAAGGGATGGATGTAGTGGCCGGCACGACGGCTGAAGATCCCTTGGAGAAAATAGGAGAAGATCCGTACGTGCGCATTCTGTCCTTCAAAGTGGATCCCGAAAACGCCGGCGAGTTCCAGCGTCTCTATGACGAGGTCACGACTCCGCAAATTTTGAACGTAGAAGGATGCCGTGCCGCATTCTTGATAGGGTCGGGTATTAGTGGTGAAAGCGTCTCTGTCACGATTTGGGACTGTAAGGCGTACGCTGATGCGTACGAGGAGTCAGGAAAATTTGAAGAGTTGTTCTCCATCCTGCGCCCTCTCCTTTCCTCGCTCTATCAATGGAAAATGTCGCTTGATCCAAGAAAACAGGCACGTACCCATTCGAGCGACGACGTTTCAATCAAGGGATACCACACGGTACAGGGGATTGCGGTTTAATAATGGTCGCATGACTCGCAGTATGACCCGATCTTCCAAGGCGATAGCTCCGCGATCGTCACATTAGAGAAAAGAAAAAATTTATGCACGGTCGTACTGTAGGACAGTATCAGATTATCGGGCAGCTCGGCTCAGGCGGTATGGGCATCGTCTACAGGGCGCACGACAGTAAACTGGATCGCGACGTTGCTCTAAAATTTCTTCCGCCCGATCTGAGCTGTGATTCGAGCGCCAAACAGCGCTTTATCCAGGAAGCCAGGGCCGCGTCCGCCCTCGATCACGGCAACATCTGTACGATTCACGATATCGGCGAGGATGATGACGGCCGGCTCTTCATCGTCATGTCGTTCTACGAGGGTCAAACCCTTAAGTATCGTCTACAGGAAGGCGCCCTGTCGATCGTCGACGCGGCCACGATCGCCTATCAGATCGCCCGGGGGTTGGCTGCCTCTCACGAAGCGGGAATCGTGCATCGCGACATCAAACCCGCAAACATTATGGTCACCCGAAAGGGAGATGTCAAGATTCTGGATTTTGGCGTCGCAAAACTGAGCGAATCGGCTGACCTGACAAAACCGGGGGCCACGGTCGGCACGGCAGCGTACATGAGCCCCGAGCAGGCAAAGAGCGAAGACGTGGACTATCGGGCAGACATCTGGTCGACCGGCATTCTTCTCTACGAAATGCTCTCCGGCGCGCGGCCGTTCGAAGGCGGATATGAAGCCGCCCTCATTTATTCCATCATCAATCAGGATCCCGCACCTCTTCCACCACCTCTTCCCGAAGGCCTTGAAGAAGTTGTCCGGAAATGTCTGGCAAAACAACCGGATGATCGTTTTCAAAGCGCGGACGAACTGGCAAATGCGCTGGAGCAATTTGTAAACGCTTCCGGACTGCGACGCGCTGCGTCGCCGACAGGCGAATTCGCCGGAACTTCCGCTCCTCGCTCGCTCGTGCGAATCGGTGGCGTTTTCAGTATCGTTTCGATCTTCGTTCTCGCCGTCTTTTACGTGGGAATGATTGCGTTCGGTTTACCTGACTGGGTCTTTCTTGCCAGCATAGTGCTTATGCTCTTCGGACTTCCCATCCTGCTGTTTTCCGCGTACAACGAGCAACAGCCGGACGGATTTTCCTGGCTGACTGTGCAGAAAGCAGCCTGGGGCGGAGTACTCTCGATGTCGGCGCTCGCCCTGTTTTCAGCGGGTTTCATGGTCATGCGGTTCATGGGAATCGGCCCCGCCGCCACGCTGGTCACGTCCGGCGCACTGGAAGTGAATGCAAAACTGATTCTGGCGGAATTCGACAATCGCACCCCGGATGAAACGCTTGCCAAGTCCGTCACGGAGGCATTACGGATTGATCTTTCCCAGTCGACGGCCATCCACCTCATGGACGGCAGCGACATCGTTGATGTACTCAGTCGCATGGGACGCGAACAGGGCACCCACATCGATCTGAACACGGCCATGGAGATTGCAACGCGAGAGGGAGCGGAAGCGGTCGTTTCGGGAGAGATCAGCCCGGTTGGAAGAGGATTCGTATTGTCCGCGCGACTTCTGGCGGCGGGCGACGGCGCCGAACTGATCGCGATCCGAGAGAACGCAAAAGATGACGGCGCGCTGATCGACGCCATCGACCGGCTTTCGAAACAACTTCGCGAGGGAATAGGCGAATCGATCAAAACGATTCGCGCCAACAAGAACCTGGACTACGTGAGTACGCGTTCCCTCGAAGCGCTCCGGCTGTACTCGGAGGCCGTA
>CAZGOS010000006.1:0-34671 GCA_964527795.1 uncultured Rhodothermales bacterium
ATGGACCAGCGTCGCGGTGTGCAGAAGCTCCACAAGTGCCGCAGCTCTATACGTTGTCTCGGTAATGTCTCCGCAGGCTTTCGCCGCCAGAAGGACCAGCAACGGTCGAATACGCTTTCCTTTCTGCCGAAAAAGATACCTGGTAATCACGTCGAGGAGCCTGACCTTCGATCGCATTGCGTCTCGGAAGTACTTCCGAAAAGCTCTCAGATCATCCTCAATAGGCTTTTTTATTTCAGCCAGAGAGGCTTTTTGTACGGATGGGGGATCGGCGGTGGCAACCTGCATAGGTAGCGTTCGGAAGTAGGGATTTAGAGCGTCGCCAATGGATCAAGGTAGGACGAACGCCCGCATATACGCGAGAACAATCGGTAAGTTTGTAGAACCGACAATGGCGAGGCCGGAACCCCGCTCTTTCGACATCGCCGCAGGCATTATGTGAACCGATACTGGCTTTTTCTCAACAGAATGAGGAAAAACGGTACGCCTGCGATGGCGGTCACGATACCGACCGGAAGATCCTGACCTGTGAGAATCGTGCGTGCCAGAAGATCCGCGCCGATCAGAAAGATACCACCGCACAGATAGGAGACGGGTACCAGGTAACGGTGGGAGATGCCAATCCAGAATCGAACGGCGTGGGGAACGATGAGTCCCACAAATCCAATGGCTCCGGAATTGGAGACAAGAATGCCCGTTACAAACGCCGCCAAAACGATCAGGAATTTCTTGATGGCTTCTATTCGAATCCCGAGTCCGGATGCCGGCTCTTCCCCGAGCAGAAAAGCATCGAGATGTCTTGAGAGGACAAAAAGTGACCCCACTCCGATCAATGAAGCCGCTGCAGCGAGCGGAACGGTTGTCCAGGTATATCCACTCAGGGATCCCAACAGCCAGAATAAAACGACACGGAGTTGATTGGGATCAGGCGACAGATACGTTATGAAGGACGTGAACGCAGCCATCAGCGCGGCCATAGCGACACCGGCTAGAAGAAGCCGAGATACGGAGACACTTCCGTTGGAGCGGGCAATCAGATATACGACCGTGATGGACAGCAACGCCCCTGCAAAAGCGGCCAGAGGTACCGAAATCCAGACAGCGATTACAGGAGGAATGAATCCGAGAAAAAACAGAGAAGCACCTGCCGCCGCGCCGCTCGAAATTCCCAGGATGTACGGTTCTGCAAGCGGATTTCGCACAAGTGCCTGCATGGCGACCCCGATCACCGATAATCCACCGCCCACAAAAAATGCGGCAATCACTCGAGGAAGTCGAATCTGCGTGATAATTGTCCAGTCAACATCCGACACGTCCGCTGCTGTCTGAAAAAGCGGATCAACAAGGATCCTGAATACGGCAGAGAGGCTGATGGAGACCGATCCGAAGGAAACAGCGATCGCCATCACGGGCAGGACGGCTGCTACGAGTGCGATGAATATGGAAAGTTTCTTTTTCAACTGGACCGTAGCGCGAAATCAGGGCTCAATTTCGGGGTGGATCAAAGCAAATAGAATTTCCGCGCCCGTGACAATGCGTGGCCCGGCTCTAAGCACCAGGTCTCCGTCGATATCGAAAACACGTCCTGATTTGACTGCAGGCAGGAGCGTCCATGTCGGATGATTCCGCACCAGATCGGCCTGTTCGAAATCATCCGCAAACGTACCTACAATCACTTCGGGTTTCATCGCAAGAACAAACTCATCGCTGAGAATGGGATTTTCAACATCCAGTTCTGCCGTGATGCTGATACCTCCAGCTACCTCAATCAGGTCGTGCACGTAGCTTTCCGGTCCAAATGAATGTAACGACCCGGCCGAGATAAGAAATAACACACGAGGTCGAGTTCCCAACTGGGCTGCCTGCACTCGCAGTGTGTCGATTCGCGACCGCAGCGTGGCGACGGCGCGTTCGGCAATTTCCCGGGTTCCAATGATCTCGCCGACGATTTCGATCGAGGCAAGCGTTTCTTCAAGCGAGCGGTTGGACAGGTAAAAAGCAGGTATGCCGAGATTTTCGAAAATGGAGGCGTTCCGGTGATCATTGACCTGCGTCGTGGCCAGAACCAGGTCGGGTTTCAGGGCCGTGATTGCTTCGAAATTGACCGGCAGGGCTGAATAATTCGGGAGCCGGTTTACGGACGGAGGATAATTGTCCGCGTTCGATACGCCGACGATCAGACTGAGTCCGCCCGCTTCTGCGACAATTTCCGTAACCCCCGGTGCCAGAGTGGCAATGCGCTGAATTCGAGATGGCACGAGGATCTGATTGCCAAGTCCATCTTCGATTACACGGGCAGTCGTTTCGTCTCGTTCCTGCGGCCGGTTGCTGCAGCCGGATGCCAATGCCGCCCAGAACATTATGCAGAGCACCACGCAGAACGCGGCACAAATGGCGGGGTTGTTAAATAAACCGATGGAGCGATTATGCCGAATAAAACGCACTTTCTGGTAGCTGCCGGTCGTCAAACTTTCATGGAGAGGCCTGCACAAAGCGCAAGATACTTCCAATTGAATTCTGTGCAATCAGGCACGAATGAACGATCGATGCGGACGGGGTCATTCGAACCCGGAATTTTTTGCATAACTCGGCGGGCGGTGTATGTTGCCCGGCATGCATACCCACCCTGGAAAACGAATCGTAGCCATCATCAATCCTTATGCGCGCCTTGGCAGAGTCGGCGATCGTGCCCGTGAGATCCAGACTGCTCTCGGGTCATCAGGTCTTGATGTGACTACGGTGTTTACGGAGAAACCGCTGCATGCTCTCGAGATCGCCCGGTCCATTTCTTCGGAGGACACGATTCTGCTTGCAGCGGGTGGGGACGGCACGGTAAACGAAGTCGCGAGAGGCATCATGTCATCCGGTTCCGCCGGAACGATGGCTGTGCTTCCACTCGGTTCGGGGAATGATTTTGCGCGTATGATCGGTATGTCCGAGGACCTGACAACCGCTGTTACGCAACTTGGGTACGCGGTGGAACGACAGGTCGATGTTGGACAGGTGAGCTGGGAAGAGCAGACGACGGAAGGCTTTGCCCATTTTGTGAATGCCCTGGGCATTGGATTCGATGGATATGCGGCGACGCTCGTGCCGCGGTTCAAAGGTTATCCGCTCGGTATGGGATATCTGACCGCCATACTCGCGGCTCTGATAAACTGGGAGTCTGCGGGCGTAAACGTCGTGGACCTGTCAAACGAAGACGAGATCCGTTATTCGGGCGGACTGTTTTTTGTAACGGTCGGAAATGCCCGGGATTCCGGGGGAGGATACTCCCTCAATCCAAAAGCATCCATCGTCGACGGTATGCTGGATGTATGCCTTGTCGAGGCCATTGGCAAACTTCGAGCTCTCAGGATGTTGCCCCTGGCACGGACCGGCGACCATTTGAAACTGCCTGAAGTTCATTACTGGCACTCCGCTGGAATCCGGGTCTCATCGGAACGACCGCTTCCGGTGCATGCCGACGGCGAGATTCAGACATTGCAGGCGATCTCCCTCGATATATCTGTTGCGCCGGGTGCCCTCCGTGTTCTTATTCCAAGGCACATGACGCCCACAATTTGATCCTGCAGAGGTTGAAACGGAAACATTTAAGTCCTCAGACGTATTTTCAGCGCCATGAATCAACGTGAGAAAGAGGAACTTGTGCGGCGCTTGGAGCAGCAGTTCGCGCAGCGGCGGGCGATGCGCTTCCATGGCCCGGACGATGTGCACGAGACACTGGACCGGATGGTCGGGGCCGGGGCGAGTCGCTTCGGTGTGCGAGTCGATCAGCCGGATCGAACCGGATTTCGAGCCTGCGACCTGGCACCGCCTCTGGCCAGAATGATCGATCACACGGCCCTGAAACCGGAGACGACCGAAGCTCAGATTCGCGAACTCTGCAGTGAGGCCCGGCAGTTCTGCTTCGCATCGGTATGTGTCAATCCTTGTTTCGTTCGACTCGCCTCCGAGCTGCTGCGGGGATCGGACGTGGCCGTATGCACGGTCGTCGGTTTTCCGCTCGGTGCTACGACGACAGCCGTGAAGGCCAAAGAAGCAGAGATTGCGATTCGAGATGGCGCCACCGAAATAGACATGGTTCTGAGTGTAGGAATGCTGAAAAGTGAACACTACGATTATGTCGAGTCTGACATTCGAGCAGTCGTCGACGTCTGCAGGTCGGCCGGTTCAGATAGCGAGCACGGAATTGTTTCGAAAGTGATATTGGAGACGGCGTTGCTCACGGACGAAGAGAAGGTAATCGCATCCGTTCTCTCGCAGAATGCGAACGCAGATTTTGTCAAAACGTCCACTGGTTTTTCAATTGGAGGTGCGACCGCAGCGGATGTCTCTTTGATGCGAAAAGTCGTTGGGCCCAAGATGGGCATAAAAGCATCAGGTGGCGTGCGTACGAAACAGGACGCCGAAGCCATGATCGCTCACGGAGCTACGCGCATCGGAGCCAGCGCTTCAGTGGCCATCATGAAAGAAGCCGGCGCGAGGAGCTGATGCCTATGCCGCTGTTTACAGGAATAGTGAGAAAAAGGGGCGGTTTCTGTCTGCTACTCGTCAGCATAGGACTTGCGGCTTGTTCGGGAAGTGGTCGAGCAACATCCGATCAAAGTGACGGAAATGACGACGGAAGTGGAATCAATCTCGCGGACTACGAAATCTTTGACGCAGCACCCTACCGGGATGAAGCCGCCCGGGTAGAGAATCAGGTTGATCACGAAGTGCCCGAAGCTCTTATGCAGAGCCGTGCGGATTCTGGAATTGTTCAGATCGTATCAGGGTATCGAGTGCAGGTTTTTTCCTCGTTGGTCCGTGGAGATGCGATTCTGGTCGAAGAAGAATTCAAAACGTGGTGGGCGAATATGTCCGAGGAGGAGTTGGAGGCCGGCCAGTTTCCCGAATCGCTGTCGATCTACAACAGTTTCAAACAGCCGCTATACCGCGTCCGTGTAGGAGATTTTACATTACGCACGGATGCCGAGCGTCTGATGGCGCTCATGGCCACGCGCTTTGCGACAGTTTTCGTAGTACCTGATCAGGTGAAAATCAGGCGTTGAAGCCCTGGCGCTAGAGCAGATGTTCCGCTGCGATAGCGGCTCCAATAATGCCTGCCTCGTTCTCAAGGGTTTCCGTGACGAGATGAGCCTTTGCGGAAAGCAGGTGGAAGTATTCTGCGGTCTTGTAAGGCCGACTTACGCCGCCTCCGATAATGATCCAGTCCAGCGTAAGCAGGAATTCGATCCGATTGAGGTAATCCTGAAAACGACCGGCCCATTCTTCCCATGTGAGCTCCTCGGCTTTACGAATCCGATCGGAGGCATATTCTTCAGCGATCTGCCCATGCAGAATCAAATGTCCCAGCTCCGTATTCGGTACAAGCGTTCCGTTCACAAAAAGTGCTGATCCAATGCCGGTTCCCACCGTAAGCAAAAGAACGACCCCGCCCGTATCCCGACCTGCTCCGAATCGAAGCGACGCGACTCCGGCGGCGTCGGCATCGTTCAGAACTTCAACCGGGTATCCCGTCCGACTGGAGAGAAGTTCATCAACTTTCGTTTCAATCCAGTCTTCGTGAATATTGGCGGCCGTATGGACAACTCCATGCTCTACGCGCGCCGGTACCGTGCAACCGATCGGTCCGTCCCAGGAAAAGAACCGAACTATTTCGGCAACGATGTCCGCTACGGCATCCGGTGTAGCCTGGTCGGGCGTTGCAATGCGGTAGCGTTCGGTGAGCATCTTGCCAGACATAACGTCAACCGGAGCGCCTTTTATTCCGGAGCCTCCGATATCGATACCCAGAATCGTCATTGTATCAGATCTTGCTACTAAAGACCGGCATGAAAGATTGACGTCAACATACGAGCATGTCTATGAAGGAGCAACGCTCAAAGGATTCACGTATTCATTACATCAGATAAGTTGAGAGACCAACCTGAACAGGTAGATTGTGCTCAGGAAAACCAGCGAACACGATGGTAATACATGAACTCGCAGGAAAGCGTGTACCGGTTTCGATGTTGGTAGACGTTGGCAGCCTGCTGTCCGCCTACTTCGACACACCATGGTCTGCCGATAATCCATCGGGCAAGGTATCTTTCGGGACGTCCGGTCACAGAGGCAGTTCGAAAGACGGAAGTTTTACAGAGCCCCAGATACTGGCGGTTACACAGGCCGTTTGTGACTTCAGGCTTCGCGCGCGCATCAACGGTCCACTTTTTCTGGGCAAGGATACGCACGCCCTGTCGGAGCCGGCATCCGTGAACGCTCTCGAAGTGTTAGCCGCCAACGGAGTCGACGTATTCTATCAAGATGCGGATGGACCGACGCCGACACCGGCCGTTTCACATGCCATCCTGACGTACAACCGCAGTCGCACGGATGGTTTGGCGGACGGCATTATTCTGACGCCGTCCCATAATCCTCCGGAGGACGGCGGCATCAAATACAATCCAGCGAACGGCGGACCGGCGGATACGGACGTTACGACCTGGATAGAGGAACGAGCGAATGCCCTGCTCCTGGACGATTTGCGCTCGGTGAGGCGGATACCCATTGAACAGGCCATGCGCGAACCGCATTTACACGCCCATGATTTCATGCGACCGTACGTCGATGATCTGGATAAAGTGATCGATGTGAAAGCCATTGCAGGATCCGCGCTTCGCATCGGCGCCGATCCGCTGGGGGGAGCGGGAATCGCATACTGGAGACCCATCGCCGAGCGATACGGCATGGACTTGACGGTAGTGAATGAAACCGTGGATCCAACGTTCTCTTTCATGCGCGTCGATCGAGACGGAAAGATTCGAATGGACTGTTCGTCCCCGTACGCCATGGCCGGTTTGATTGAAATGAAGGATTCGTTCGATATCGCATTCGGGAACGATCCGGATTTTGACCGGCACGGTATTGTTACGCGCTCGAGCGGATTGCTGAATCCGAATCACTACCTGTCCGTTGCCGTCAACTACCTGTTCCAGCATCGCGCCGACTGGCCCGGTACCTCCCAAATCGGAAAGACCCTGGTTTCGAGTTCGATGATTGATCGCGTCGGTTCGAGCATCGGCAGGCACGTTTCAGAGGTACCCGTAGGATTCAAATGGTTCGTTGACGGCCTGCTCAGCAGCGCCCTGGGTTTCGGAGGGGAGGAGAGCGCCGGTGCGTCGTTTCTTCGAAAGGACGGTTCGGCCTGGACGACCGATAAGGACGGCATTATTCTGAATCTGCTCGCGGCCGAAATCACTGCCGTAACCGGACGCGATCCGGGAGAGCATTATGCCTCTCTCACGGAACGATTCGGCAGCCCGGTTTATGCGAGAACCGAGGCCTCGGCTACCCGGGAACAGAAGGCGATTCTGAAGAACATGAAAGCCGAGGACGTGCCGGGCCGAAGAATGGCGGGCGATCCGATCACTCAGAAACTGACGCGCGCACCTGGAAATGATGCCGAAATCGGCGGGCTGAAGGTGGTCACGGAACGCGGATGGTTCGCTGCAAGACCTTCGGGTACTGAGGATATCTACAAGATCTACGCAGAGAGTTTCGTGGACGAGACGCATCTTTCGTCCATACAATCCGAAGCCCGATCCCTGATTGACCGGGTCTTCGAGCAGGCGGGCGTCAAATCCTGACTCAGGCCTGGATCAGAGCGCAACGTTTGAGATACGCTTCTCGAACGATGGTCGTGTCGCGGAGAAAGAGATTCAGTTCGTCCATTCTGAGCGCCTGGGGTCCGTCTACGAGCGCTTTATCCGGGGCCGGATGAAAGTCGACAAGAACCATGTTGGCGCCGGCAATAATGCCTTGAGCTGTCGCGTGCATAACATCCAGCAGGCCGTCCCGGGCACGGTCTCGCGAGCCCACGGAATGAGAAGGATCAACGCACACGGGCATGCGCGTCAGTCGCTTGACAACCGATACATGCGCGAAATCGACGAGGTTGCGATGGGGATTTCCCATCTGTGTCTTCATGCCACGAAGTGCAAAGATCACCATGCGGTTACCTTCGCTGGCAAGGTACTCGGCGGCATTGAGCGACTCATCGAGTGTGATACCGAATCCCCGTTTAAAAAGCACCGGATACGTCAGCTGACGCCCGGCTGCTTTCAGCAACTCGAAATTCTGGGTATTCCTTGTTCCGATCTGTAGCATAACACCCGTTGGTTGGCCCGTCACTTCAAGCGTTTCCATGATCTCGTCGATGTGGGATTCGTGGGTCACCTCCATGGCGATGACCTTGATATCATACTTGCCGGCCAGCTCAAAGACGTACGGCAGGCACACCTTGCCATGTCCCTGAAATGAGTACGGATTGGTTCGCGGCTTATAGGCGCCCATCCGTGTACATACTTGACCGAGGTCGCGAAGCGCCTTCATCATGATCTCAACGTGTTCGCGTGTATCTACGGCGCACAGACCTGCAAACACGTGAAACGTGTCCTGCCCAAACGTCAGGCCATTGTAGTCGAAACTCGTAGGTCGGTCATCCTCTTCGTGACGGCCCAGGACGCGGTACGCTTCGGATACGAGCACCACACGGTCAACGGTCGGAAGACTGCCCATGTAGTTGCGCGAAAGTTCGTGCGTATTGCCGATCAGATAGACTTCCGTCAGACGCACTTCGGAACCCTGCACATCGTGCATGCGAAATTCGATGTCTGGTATCGTTTCCAGATAACGAAGGAGTTGCCGGTACTCAGTCGACTCTTTATCGACGTTGGGCTTGAGGATAAGTATCACGTTGCGTCATGGAGTTAAGGAAATCGAACAGACTACCGAAGGAATCCGATCAGGCAACTGCCAAATCAAGCGGGGCGGAAGATAGGTATTCGCTGTGCCGAATTGCCATTCTATGATCAATGGCACGCCGAAATCGCACCAATATCAGGCAGAACTCGATGCGATTCCATTCAGAAATCGACGAGATAACCAGAATTTCCGACAGAATTTTCCACCGGATTCTCAGAAATGATGGCTTGCGAAGCGCTGTCAAACGCAAAAAACGGATTTTTACACGTTGAGAAGTTGTGTCAGGGAACTGCGAAGGGGTGCGTGCAGCTCAGGAACCGTTGCAAGCAGAAACTTCTTCGCATTCCCACTCATACTGTCGGCTTCTGGAATCTCCTGAGCGAGTAAGCCGGGAGAACTCGACAGGTGATCGATGGAAGTTGAGGGCTGTCGGTCCCTGCCGGAGCAAAGAGGAGGCAGTGATTACGGGGCGAATCGCGAAAGTGGTTCGCCCTGTTTCTTTGTTCGGCAGCCTGACAAGGACGATTCTCTTACGCGATCACACCGTGTTTTTTGCCGATACGCGCGAACGCCTCCACGCAGCGATCCAGGTGCTCGCGGGTATGTGCCGCTGAAATCTGAACCCGGATTCTGGCCTCACCCTTCGGTACGACGGGAAAACTGAAGCCAATTACGTATATACCTTCGTCGAGCATATCTGATGCCATATCGGCAGCAAGTCTGGCCTCAAAGAGCATAATGGGAACGATGGGGTGCACGCCCGGACGAATATCGAATCCGAGCGCCGTCAGCTGTTCCCGAAAGTACTTTGTGCTCGCTTCAAGTCGGTCCTTGAGCGCCGTCGACTCGGTAAGCATTTCGAAGACACGGAGACTCGTATGTGCAATGACAGGAGCCACCGTATTGGAGAACAGATACGGTCTCGAACGCTGACGAAGCAGTTCGACGATTTCTTTGCGTCCGGTCGAAAATCCGCCTGAGGCACCTCCCAGCGCTTTGCCAAGCGTGCTTGTGACGACATCGATACGGCCCATAACGTCGCAGTGTTCGATCGAGCCGCGACCGGTTGGTCCAAAGAATCCCGTGGCATGGCTATCGTCGACCATGACCATGGCGTCGTATTTTTCGGCCAGATCGCAGATTTCATCCAGCTTCGCAATATCGCCGTCCATACTGAAAACACCATCCGTTGCGATCAACAGCCGCCTGGCGCCGGCGCTCTCTCGCAAACACCGTTCCAGGTCATCCATGTCGGCGTGTACGAATCGGAATCGCCGGGCTTTGCACAGTCTGACGCCATCGATAATGCTGGCATGATTCAGCGCGTCGGAAATAATTGCACATTCACTGTCGAGCAGCGTTTCAAACAAGCCGCCGTTGGCATCAAAGCATGATGTGTACAGAATCGTATCGTCCGTTTCGAGAAACTCAGAAATACGACTCTCCAGTTCCTTGTGTACGGTTTGGGTGCCGCAAATGAATCGTACCGAAGACAATCCGAATCCGTATTTCGCCACACCCTTCTGGGCGGCCAGAATGAGGTCCGGATTATTGGCGAGCCCCAGATAGTTGTTGGAGCAAAAGTTGATCACCTCCGCACCACCCGCGACGGATATTTCCGCCGCCTGCTGTGACGTAATTATACGTTCGTCTTTGTAGAGACCCGATTCCCGGATCTCCTCAATAATGTCTGTCAGCTGTGGGGATACCGAGTCATACATGGTCTCTATCAGAACTGTTTGTCAGTTGGAATCGGGGAAGGGAATAAGTTTTCCTGAAGACTGGCCTACGTGAGTCAGCATGTCCTGCACCATGCCTTTCAAATCGAACCGGGGAGCCCAGTGCCAGTCACTGCGCGCCACGGAGTCGTCAATGCTTTTAGGCCAGGTCTCTGCAATTTCCTGTCTGAAGTCCGGATGGAACGTGCAACTGAAGTCGGGCACGTGCTTTCGTATTGCGTCTGCCAATTCACCGGCGGAAAAACTGAAAGCCGTAACGTTGTAGCTCGTACGAACGGAAATGCCATCGTCATCGGCGTTCATCAGATCGAGGATCGATTTAACGGCGTCCGGTATGTACATCATCGGCAGTCGTGTCTCTTCCGACACAAAACAATCATATGATCCGTGCTCAACGGCCTGGATGAACATGTCAACGGCGTAGTCCGTGGTTCCGCCACCGGGAGGGGCAGAATAGCTGATGACGCCTGGGAACCGCAGGCTTCGAACATCGATACCATGGCGTCGTGCGTAATACTTGCAGAGATGTTCACCCGTGACTTTAGTAATGCCATACATCGTCGTCGGATCGGTGATCGCCGTCTGTGGAGCGTCAATCTTCGGCGCATTCGGGCCAAAGACGGCAATACTGCTCGGCCAGAAAACACGAAGTTGTCGAAGACGAGCAGCGTCCAGAACATTGCGCAAGCCGCCAATATTAACATCCCAACATAAATCAGGCTTTTGTTCACCTGTCGCAGATAAAATGCCGGCCAGATGATATATACAGTCGATCGCATTGCCGCCCAGAAGTTCGTTCAGTTTACGGCCATCCCGAACGTCAATTTGTTCGAATCGTACACCCGGCGGAATGTGCGGGTTCGTGACGTGAAGATCCGAGGCGATGATCTGGTCCTCGCCGATATGTCCGACCAGCGCCTTTATCAGATCAACGCCAATCTGGCCATTTGCTCCCGTAATTAATATCATCTACCGTTGGGTCGTAGTAAAGAGCGACGACGTAGGTGTCCGGGGAATACCCGGCAAGTGCGGCTAAAGATAGATGTCGGACGTTTTAATTAAGGACGTGCCAAACGATGTTTAACGAATGTTCATACGCGTCAAGATTCGGAAGCGGCGAAGAGATGTGGGCGAATACCCCACACGTACGCGCGCCCTTCGCCTACACGATCGGCCCGTTCAGAGCGTACAGGAGATGTCTCGGAAAGTGGCTACATATCGGCATTCAATGTTCACGAAGAGGGGTGAAGGCATGAAACAATCCGACCAGGACATGGCAAATCGAGTCGAAAAAGACCACCAGGAATTACGGGCATCGATCGATCGGTTGAGCACGTTATTCGATGCCGAGATTGATGCTGAAGGTTTTGTTTGCTGGAAACTGGATCTACTCTGGCAGCTCAGAGACTTTCAGAATCAATTACTGAAACATTTCGACCTGGAAGAGGATGGCGGCTACAACGCCGATTTGATTCATATTGCTCCCCATCTGGCGTCACAAGTAGCCCATTTGGAAGAAGACCACCGGAAGATTATTTCAGATCTGAGTCACATTCTGGACAACCTGAAACGGATTGAATGCGCGTGCTCCCCGACGTTGCTTCAAGTGAAGGACCGACTTGCGTCACTACTGACGTTCATAAGAAAACACGAATCGGAGGAGAATGCCATTCTCCAGGAAGCGTATTACCAGGATTATGGTGTAGGCGACTAAAAGGGCCTGTTGACTCTTCCTGAAAGCGCCCTGTTGCAGCCCGTGAACGAACCCCAAATCAGCTTCTTAACGCTTCTGCGGTCTTCTCTTCCGGATCGCAGGCATCTGCGCTGGAGCAGGTGCCGCAGCCGTATCGACCTTTCAGGAAGTCGACATCGCTTTTTGTCCGCCCCTGTTGCGTGAGTCGCTGAACACAGTACCAGCCGGCGATCATGACGAAGAGCGCCAGGGTCGATATAAGGAGTTGCTGAAGCATAATTACTCTAGTAATTCATTATCCAATGCCGGCAAAACCCATGAATGACATGGATAAAATACCTGCGATCATGAGCACAACCGCGGTGCCTCGAACTACGTCTGGAACGGTGGTCAACTCGAGTTCTTCCCGGATACCCGCCATCAGAATAATCGCAAGCGCAAATCCCGCTCCGGCGCCAAGCGCATAGACCAAAGACTGTATGAAATCATAACCCTTGCTCGTCTGAAACAGGGCCAATCCCAGGATGGCACAGTTGGTGGTAATGAGTGGGAGGAAAATGCCCAGTGCCCTGAATAGCGCCGGGCTGAATTTCTTGATGAACATTTCCACCAATTGAACAGCGGACGCGATGATGACGATGTAGGAGATAAGTAGCAGATAGGGCGCATTGATCCAGGTCAGGATTTCATGCACGCCATAGGCACACATGGAGCTTACGAGCATCACGAACGTGACCGCCACTCCCATCCGGGATGCCGTTTCAATTTTCGCAGATACGCCAAGAAACGGACAGATGCCGAGAAAGGCGCTGAGCACAAAGTTGTTGATCAGCAGCGCATCAAGAAATATGGTTCCAAGTGATTCCGTGTGCATCAGGATGTATTGCGTTTGGCAGGCGGTCGTTTATTGATTCGATTTACTAGAAGGAGCAGGAATCCCAATACAAAGAAGGCGCCACCCGGTAGAACCATCACAACCCATGGTTCAAAACTTTCCCCGAATAGGGTAATGCCGGCGAACGTGCCGTTGCCGAGCGCTTCCCTGATCACTCCGAGTGCCAGGATGGCGAGCGTGAATCCGGTGCCCATTCCGAGCGAATCCTGCAGAGAAGCAAGGATGCCGTGTTTGGAAGAGAACGCTTCCGCCCGGCCCAGAATGATGCAGTTCACGACGATGAGTGAAATAAAAGCGCCCAGACTGCGGTGCGCGCTCAGGCTCACCGATTTGATGATATAGTCCGCCATCGTAACGAACGTCGCGATGATCAGGATATAGGTGGCGATTCGTACCTGACGTGGTATCAGGTGCCGCGATGCGGAAACAATCATAGCGGACATTACCATAACAAAGGTCGTGGCCAGGCCCATCACCAGTGAGTTCATTACGGTGTTTGTAACCGCAAGAACAGGGCACATCCCGAGCAACTGAACGAAGACCGGATTATCCCTCCAGAGTCCCTTCAGAAAGTCGTCAAAACCCCTGGCAGAACCGGTCAAGGCCGGTCCGGAAGCAGTAGTATGGTGGCTATGAATCATTCGAATCGACTATGAAAACGTCTTTATTCGCGTGAAGAACGGGAAGAACCATCGAATTAGCGGCATTAAGGATATCCGTAACTGCCCGGGAAGAAATGGTCGCGCCCGAAATTCCGTGGATCTGCCAGGCGGACGTTCGCTCTCCACGTTTGATGAGCTCGAGAAGCCCCGTGAGTTCTCGCTTGTCCTCTGACCAACGCACATCGAGCTCCCGGAAGTTGGCCAGAAAAACAGGATCCATCTCGATCTTGTTTCCGAGCCCCGGCGTTTCTCGGCTTTCGAGAACTTTCAGCCCGATTATGCAGGCGCAGTCAAACGAATAGGCGTAAATGAGGCGGATGACATCGGCATATCCTTGTCCCTGCGCCTCGATGACGATTCCGGCCAATACGCTGTCGGCATCGTAGCCTGCAAAAACTCGCATCCCGCTCTGACCCGTTCCGTCGTCCGCACGGATCCGGTCGCCTTCGATGAAAAACGTGCTGCGTGACTGTGCTTCGGGTAATACCTCGCCAATCGCCTCTTCCAGATAGGCTGCCAGGTTAGCCTCAATAAACGGCTCCGTGATGACGAAGGTGGCCACCAGAAGCACGCTCGCTACCAGACCGATCAGACCCATGACGAGAATCATGCGACCGCTGCCGGGAAGCTGTGGGTCGGAATTCTTCTGTTCCGTGTGATGAGTCATTGAACCATTATCTGGTGAAGGTTACCCGTTTCGAAGCACCAAACGTACGCGGTTGTGTCATACGGTTTATGAGAGGGACGCATGCGTTCATGAAGAGGATGGCGTACATAACTCCCTCGGGTAGTCCGCCGAACTGGCGAATGATGACGACGAGCACCCCGATTCCAATACCGAATATCCAGCAACCGCGATGAGTAAGTGGCGAAGTGACTGGATCAGTTGCCATGAAAACAGCTCCCAGCAGAAGACCTCCTGAGAACAGGTGGAATCCCGGCGTCGGATAAATGCCTGGATCAAACGCGTAGAGGATGGCCGAAAAAGCTGCAACAGAAACCAGAATGGCCACCGGAATTCTCGGATTCAGTACACGTCGAAACGCCAGGTAGAGACCGCATAGAAGAATGAGCAGGCCTGCGGATTCTCCCAGGCTTCCGGCCGTAGAGCCTTCGACGAGACGCATGAGATCCGTGCTCTCGCCGTCGAAAAACATGGACGCGAGCGGCGTGGCTGCAGAGACGGCGTCAAACGTGGGCGAAACAAATGGCGGTGCTAGTAAGGACGTTGACACACTGGTGAACCTTCCTGCGGATACTACGGGCGACCAGGTTGTAAGCGCGACCGGGAATGCCGCCTGAAGAAATGCGCGACCGACAAGAGCCGGATTGAACATATTGCCTCCCAGACCTCCGAAAATCACTTTTCCGAGCGTGATCGCGACAACTCCGCCTGCAAATGCCATCCACAGGGCAATACCTGGAGGCAACGTGAGGCCGAGCAACAATCCGGTAAGAAGTGCCGTGCCGTCTCCGAGTCGACCGGGGTTGTTCGACTTGGTCAGGACTATTCCTTCGGCGATAACGGCTCCGGCCGTAGCCGCGCCAATGATCAGAAGGGCCGAGAGACCGTAGAACCAAACGGCGGCAGATAATACGGGAATCATGGCAAGATTGACCTGCCACATGATCCACTTGGTGTCGGCCGTATCCTTGATAAACGGAGACGTTGTCAGGATCAGATCCGGTTGTGGTGAATCACTCATTGCGATTTCACCTGCTCTCGAGCCATCTGTTCTTTCAACAATCCTTTCGCAACCCGGAAACGCTGCACCAGCGGAATATTGGATGGGCAGACAAACGAACAGGCTGCGCATTCCATGCAATCGAGCACGTGATAGTCCAGCATATCTTCATATAACCGGGCTTTTGCGAGAGCCCCCAGCCTCGCAGGATTCAGATAAACCGGACAGGCATCGACGCAGCGCTGACATCGAATGCACGGGTACTCTTCACGATGAACTACTCGATCTTCGGTCAGGAAGAGCACACCCGACGTTCCCTTCATAATAGGGATGTCCAGAAAGCGCTGGGCCGTGCCCATCATCGGGCCGCCGAAAAGAATCTGACGCGTATTATCGAGAAGTCCCCCGCAGTGCTCGACAATATCCGTCAGTCTGGTGCCGATAGGGACAAGCAGATTGGCCGGTCGCTTGATTCCGGGCCCGGTTACAGTTACGACGCGCTCGACAAGCGGCTGGCCGTAAAGGAATCGTTCACCGATGCCTGCGACGGTACCCACATTGTTCACGACGACCTGAACATCGATGGGTAACTTCCCACTCGGCACTTCGCGCTGCAGCACGGCATCGATCAGCATTTTTTCAGCGCCCTGTGGATATTTCGTTTTGAGATCGATGATCTCACAGGGAAGATCGTCGGGAACAGAGTCCCGCAGGACTTCCGCCGCATCCCGCTTATTCCATTCAGTGCCGATATAGGCCCGCTCGGCCCCGAGCGCTTTCATGCAGATCCGCGTGCCTTCAAATATTTCTTTCTGACGCTCAAGCAAGATGCGATAATCGCTGTTCAGATACGGTTCGCATTCAGCTGCGTTTACGATAAAAAATCGAACTGTCTTGTCTTTTGGAACCGTGAGCTTTACGTGTGTCGGAAACGCGGCTCCGCCGAGTCCTACAAATCCTCCGTGTCCGATCTGGTCAATAATTTCTTCCCGAGTCATCGAGCGCCAATCCAGTGATTCTTCGTCATAGAGCGCCTGAGCGGAAGTCGGATCGCGGCGAATGACGACGGAATCGACCATGTCGCCGGAAGCATGGTGGTGCAGATCGATCGACTGGACCGTTCCCGTCATTGATGCATGCATCGGAGATGAAACGAATCCACCCGCGTCGCCGATCCGCTGCCCCCGGTAGACATAGTCACCTTTGCGAACAGTCGGAACAGACGGTCGTCCGAGGTGCTGGCGGACGGGAAGAACGACCTCTTCGGGAAAAGGAACACGTTCAATCGAAAGGTTCCGAGTGAGTTGTTTGAAATCGTCCGGATGCACACCATGCCGGAATGATCGAATCTTATGGGCGACGGCGAGGCTCATACTGTCTCATCGGTGTCGTTGCCGCCCATCTCCGCGGCGGATTCCCGATCAGAGACCGGAACGTTGGAACCCTGAAATCCACTGAGGGCCAGGAGCCGGTTGCTCAGCGTTTCAAGGGCATCGACTGCTTCAACGCTCGAGTTGCCGCCGTCCGGCGGCTGCACCTGGCCTGGATCTTCGATCGTTTTCGGTGTTTCGGTAGACGTGCGAATTGGGATTTCTCTGAGCGATATGCACGCGTTCCATGCTTTTGAGCACGCAGATGCGAATTCCAGGGCTTCAGGCGCCGGCCGATACCGTGTTGTCGGTCCGCCCGGTTGCCGCCGTTCGACGTAGACGTCGCGGTCCGTTCGATCGGCGTGCGGCAGCTCAAGCCATTCGTTCAGTGATATCTGTTCTGACGACCAGTCTCGGCGCGGAATGTATTCGAAAAGCTCCGAGAACCGCTCCTGGGCCAGCATCCAGTCGCATGCCGTAGGGCGAACTTCAGTCCTATTCACATTGCGGCTAAGATCCAGCGGAGAACCGGGTACCCTGCGAATGTCGGGGAAGACTCGCGATAGCATCGCGATTTTGCACAGCTCCAGGGCGCTATCGACCTGAATTCCGTCGCGAGACGGATCCGGGGCGTATACGTGGAGGAAGGAAGAACCGTCGTACGCGAGTGCTTCGAGGAACGCCTCAAGAAGACCGACAGGATCGGCGGCGCTTGTCTGGTGGACAAAAGCGTTTTCTACCGACAGAGCCAGGCGTGTTGTGTAGAATGCATGCCGGGTTGCCCCTTTCAGGGCATGCGCACCGGTCATTACGAGAATTTTGAAGCGCTGTCCCTCCGAAATCAGTCGCAGTTCCTCCATCCCGAATCGATCGGTTGCAAGTAATACAACAGGTGCGAGTGCAGCGATCTCTCCGGCAAGCGACGGATCGTTCGTAGTCGGGTCGCCAGGCAGCGGATCGAATACGCCCTGAAGAACCTGTTCAGTCTGCTTGATGATTCGAAGCAGATCGCCATACGGCCCGGCGAGTCCATCAGAGATGCCTTCAACGAGATCAGCGGCGCCGTCGGTTGCAACGGTGAGGCACGGCATGGCAAACGGATTGATCGGATATCCGGCAAGTCCGAACGAGCGTTCCGACATGGCATGAACGAGAATCATGTGCGCCGGCTGCGGCCCATGCCCGGATGGTCGAAGTGTCTCCAGCCAAACCGAAAGCCGTTCGCGAAATTCAGCCAGGCGAGCAAGGTCGTCGAGTTCGCGTGCCTGCTTCCCTTTCCCGATCTCGGACGCCAGATGGGTCAGGGCCGTTTGATCGAGTTCATCCGATACGTTCTTGAGTGAACTGGCGAAGGCTTCAAAGTCGTTTATCTCAACGGCAGATCGAACTTCGTCCTGCATGCGCGCGTCAATGAGACCGATCGTCGTCTCAAGCTTTTCGACAAGTTCCCGGGATCGTCGCGCTGACTGCACGTGTGCCGCCTCAAGGAATAATCGAAGCACCGTGCGGTTGACGTTTCCTACATCCGCCCCTCCTGCGCGAAAAACCCTTTCGGTACTTCGACCGATCAGTGTCAACGGTGCCTGTTCGCGCGTACCATCCGAGAGAGCCACATCAGACGGAGGTGTTTCCAATCGAAGGTCGACGACCTGGTGCCACTCCGATTGCACCTGGATGGCCGATGCTGTCGTCCGGGTCTGTTCGAGCGCCTGATCTGCGCATGAGGAGATGCACAGACCGCAGGTCGTGCAGGCGTAAGGATCGATCGTAAGTCCTAAAAAACAACCGCTTCCTTTCTTTTCAGCGTCCCGTCGAAGAAAGTATCGGTCGGTTCGCACCGGTCGAACGGCGGCGATGTGCCGGGATAATACACCGACTTCCTGTTCGAGAGTCGCCTGCTTTTCTTCGTCAAGGTCGGCTTTTTCAACCACCTGCCTGGTAGCTTCGAGCAGCAGATCACCTGCTGTCGCCATTTGATGCAAATCATCGTGTTCGGCGAGCCGATGCATGGTTTTTACCAGAGCCGTTCTCAGCCTTGGTACGTGTAAAAACGTTGTTCCGGAAGATTCGACAGACGCTACGGCTGCATCGAAAAGCGTTTCCAGTGTGAACAAACTTGCCGAAAAGGCCGATTCAGGGCATACGATCCAACAGGCACCGCAGCCTGTGCAGCGCTCCGTGATGACGTGGGGGAGGGGCTTTATTCCGGTCAGTTGCTGGGTTAGAGCTCCCGATCGGGCAGGCAGTACACCGGATGTGAGAAAGGGATCGGCGGGGACTTCATGAAGTCGTCCTTCTCGATACAGAATTCCCGTCGTTTTCCAGAATCGACTGAGGTCGGCGACCGGATATTTTTCGGGACCTGCTTCTTCGACGTCGGCAGGAGTTTCCGGCTCGGGAGGTCGACCTGTCGTTGACTCAAATGATTCAGGCGGCGCCACACTCGTGTTATCACGGACCGCATCCACGAACGAGCGTAGATCTGACGGAGAATACGTCGGTAAAACGCCGGTATGCGTCAGACGGTCCAGTTCGACCGAACGAAATAGTGGGTGCACATCGAGAGCGGCTGCGATCAGCGTCCAGTCGGATACCAGTTCATCAGGTATGGCCGGGATTTCGAGATCAGTGCCCGCGATGCATCGGACATGCAGTTCTTGACCTGTCATCCAATGTGGATAGCGGGCGATTGAGGCATACGCCTCGTCGGCGGGAGACTCGTCTACGATGAAAACTTCTGATCGGGCAGGGATGGCAGCTCGAAGAGGAAGTGCGCCGAACAACTCACTGCCAAGCGCAAATACGAAGGGGCGATGGTTACGTGCGTCTTGCCACGTCACGCGTCCGATTACGGGATGCGTTGTAGCGTCAGAAGCGGCATGAAAGGAAGCCCGGACGTCGCCGGCTCCTGCTGCCGCAACAAGATTAGAAAATACTGTAAGCAGACGCCATGTCTGACGTGCGGAAGCAGTGACTATATAAATGCCCGGATCATCCTGCCCATCGCTCGCCTGTTCGGATTCGACTTCGTATTCGGCGAGATTAATACCGGCCGTTGTCATCTGCCGGCGGAGTCGCTCGATTTCGGGGAATCGAATCCCTTTAGCTGAAAGATCGACGCCGACAACCAGTGTCGTTTCAAACTCTTCATCGCCGAGGCGAGCACAAAGCGCTTTGATGGCACCCTCGTTCGGATTCCAACTTCCCGGATACAGAATCGGAAATACGGGCGGCGGCCCAGATCCTGGATGCTTTTTCCTTTTCTTTCTCGTTTGTGTATCGGTTTCTTCGATGAAGGCGTTCAGAACGCTAGCCTTCACCTCACGCACAAGACGAATATTATCCAGATCAGTCTCTGAGGACGAGACGCAGACTCCTATGCGTTTTCGCCTTTTGAACACATGTTGAAGTTCTCTGGACGGAAACGGCTGGAGCTGTGTGATATGCAGAACTTCGACGGATGTACCGGCGGCACGAAGCTTTCGTGCAACGGCACGCAGTGGCTGAACGATCGATCCGGTAGCTACAAGAACCGTGCTTGCACCGGCAGGTTCGTCGATGCCGAATCGGGCATACGATCGGCCGGTCTGCTCGGCAAAAGCCGCGAAGGCCTGGTCAGCGAGATCGTTGAGTCCGGCTCGAACAAATGCGTGCCTGCCTACCCGGCGTTTCAGTCCTACAGTCTCTGTGACGGAAGCTCCGATTTCCATGGGCCGGCCGGGATCGATCCAACTCGTCCGTATGCCTGAACCAGGGCCGAAAAGCATCTCCCTGTATGCGCCGAGGGAGGAATCGGATATCTTTATGTCTGGTGAGAAACCGGACCGTACGAATTCCTGCAACGACCACAATACGTCGCGTCCATTTGCGAATACGACGACGGGTGTCATTGCCGGTGACGATAGTGCCGCGGCGATAAGCGTGAGATCAGCGGCCGCCTGGCACGAGGCTGCACACAGGACGGGGCAACCGGCATCGATCGCCTGCTTGAGCATTGCCTGGTTGCCTGTGGCTGTAAAGTCAGCTGCCACCGATAATGGATCTGACAGTACGATCGTGAGGGGAAAGTGTCTGGATACCGCCGACTCCAGCGCATCCCGTACTCCTGCTGTCCGGGATGAATCCAATAGAATTCCTACCGAGACGCCGGTTGAGGCAAGGCCGGAGCCGTACGAGAGTGCCCGGACCGGATCGGTGAACCACGAAAACTTGTGTGAATCGGAAAGTGTGATGGCTACGCCGTGAGATAACGTTTCGGAACAGACAACGACCGCATCGTGTGCCTGCGCCAGTGCATTGAGCACGGCTTCCGCGCCGGAGACGATTCTCGGCGAGACGTCCTGAATGGCGGGACCGTGACCCGTCTCGGGCGTCTCTATGTGGCCATTAGAAACAGCCATGGACTACCTCCTTTGTCAGAACCGGGGAACCATCTTTAAACACATCTTCGTGAAGGTCGGAGAACTGCTGCTCTTCGATCCAGGTAATGGCGTCCGTCGGGCAGCGATATGTGGCGATTTCAGTTTCAAGATCCGACCGTGTAGTGTCGATCACGGGCAGCGTAAACTCCATATGCATGAGACCTTCCGGAGCGTCTGCGACACAGAGTCCGCAACCCGTACACGCGACCTTGCAGACCTCCAGGGCCTCATCTCCCTCAAGCAGGGATTTACACTGAATGACGAGTTTTCGACGAACCGGATACATCTCGAACAGGTCTTTTGGACAGGCGGTTACACAGTCGCCGCATCCAGTACAGGCGTTAAAATCCACTACCGGTAGACCGTTGGGGGCCATGCGAATCGCGTCAAACGTGCAGGCCACCTCGCAGTCCGAAAGTCCCAGGCATCCGTACGTACAGCCCTTGGCACCGCCGGCAATCGTCGCCGCACCCCGACAGGACGTATATCCCTCGTACGTGCCCAGCTGAACGGCAACGTCGGATCCACCGGCACAGAGCAGCCGTGCAACATGGCGTTCGAGGCTGCCGGTCTGCACGCCCAGGTAATTGGCAACCAGCGTGGCCGTCTCAGCACCGCCTACGGGACACTGTCCGGGCTGGAGGTCGCCTTTGACGACTCGTTCTGCGAAAGCCCGGCATCCCGGAACGCCACAGGCACCACAGTTTGCCCCGGGCAACATGTCTTCAACAAATCTAATACGCGGATCCTCCCAGACATAGAGGACGCGATGGGCGAGAGCGAGAACCGCTGCGAGCATAATGCACAGCCCCGCCAGGTATGTTATGGCCGTGGCAACTTCCACGGATCAATGGAAAGGTTTGGCTCGCTCGATCCACTCTTCGAGGTCGGGCTCATCGGGATCGAGGGGCTTGCCGGGGTGAATGATCTTGACGGGACACTTCTCCGCACCCAGCACAAGATCACGGTACGTACCAGCGCGGATATCTTTGATGTACGCCTGTTTGTTTTCGTTGTAGGAAAAGAGAACGCCATTCAGATCTGTGCATTCGTTACACGTTGTACAGAGCGGCGTGTCGATATAAGCTTCGTCGAGGGAGACGGAGAGATCGTCGTCTTCATCTTCAGCTGCGACCTGTTCTACGGCGGGTGGTTCCGCAGCCTGCGCCCGGTCGTCAACTGCAGGTGCAGCGGAGGAGGGCCTGCTCTCGACAGGCGCTCGAAATACAGCCCCGGTCGGCACCAAAGCCTCCGGCATTGGACCGAGACCAAGAAGTCCGCCCGCTATATTTTCAACAACCTGTCTTGCAACCGATTCCGCTGATTCATTGAGTTTATTCTCGAACTCGTTCCGGGCTTCTTCGAGATCAGTTATGTGCGCTTCGGAGAGTTCTTTCTTAGCCGTCGCCACCTGCCGGTCAGCTACAGAACTTTTTTCACCGGACCATTCCTGAACCATGCGCCATTTTGTGCGGACAGCGTCAACGGCCCGGGCTAC
The DNA here is from genome assembly GCA_964527795.1 of uncultured Rhodothermales bacterium. Classification (GTDB taxonomy): domain Bacteria; phylum Bacteroidota; class Rhodothermia; order Rhodothermales; family UBA10348; genus SMXL01. Next base: position 22,712 of record CAZGOS010000006.1, read on the forward strand.
GCGAGCGGACACGACTGCCTGGAACAGATTGCCCTCGTTATCTACCGTAAGAATGAATGGGACCTTGTTCAGTCGAGCGTCTCCTGAAAGATTCAGGTACTTCTCAATCGAAACGAGGGCTTCTGCTTCGGAGTCCTGTGCAATCGGGAGAAAATCGCCTGCAAATCGCCGGTCGCCCGCCAGGAAATCAGCTGCCGTTACGACAATCTGGTGCGTCTCGACCACGCTCTCCTTTTCGATCTCGATTTCGCTCAGCGGCCAATCGGCTTCGGGTTGTTCATTCGCTATGGCCGAAAAGCGATCCGCCCATTCATTCCCGGTATCTGGATCGTAACGAAACGAAGGGAATGCCCGCGTGTCTCCAGCGATGGCCGATCTCATATACCTGGACAATCCAGGATGTGTGTCGTCGGAGCCCGAGAATACGGAGATGACGGAGCTGCCGGCGACCGAAGAAGCTGCTTCTACGGCTGCCGAAAAGGCTCGGGAGTCGGAAAGACAGCACTGCTCGACAAACACATTCCCGAGCGATACGATGGACAGGCCCAGGTTTGATTCACTGGAGAGACGACCATTATCATCGAATACCCTGTAAAACGTACCGAGGAGTCTCAAGGGCCAGTCTGTGCCGAGCGCCTGATTCACGTTGGACCACCCACCGGATTCCTGTGTTGAATCCAGGTGGACGACAACCGGCGGCCGCATGCGCAGGAGATCCATGTCGACCGAAGCAGCGCTGTAGGCTTCGAATACCTGATCGTGTCGTTTCGGGCGATAACGGTTCTCCACCTCGAGTCTGGCCATGTGTACGGCTCGCACCAGGCGCGTGAACGATTCCTGGTTTTCGTTAGCCCAACTGATCGCCGTTTCGAGCGTATCGGCGATACGAGTCGGAGCCGGTCCGAATAATTGACCGGATGTTTGGGACAATTCGGACAGTATGCCCCATATTCTCACTCTTCTCTCTTCAGTCATGGCTGGACCGTGTGGGGATCCTTCGAGCAGGTGAGAGAGCGACCCAAAGTCGATCTCGTTCAGGAATGCACCACCAACTGTCTGTTCGAGTCTCTCCGCGCCCTGTCCTTCGGCTGAATCCTCTTCCTCGACGCGCAGTAAATCGTTGAGCCGCCCCGTCAGCCAGTCGATCTCTTCCCTGAAACCGGCGACGCGCCTGCTTGTCTCTGCCGAAACGATGCCCTCCATCAATGCTTTTGCAGATGCCGCACCGAACGGCAGGATTCTCTCATTCGCAAACAGGAAACTCCTGAAGACGTCAAACGCCTTGCTGAATGCTTCAAAACGATCCTTCTTGCCATTGACCGAAGCGAGCAGTACATGGGTAATGTCCTGAAGGGGCTCTTCTATCCGGACAACTTCCTGGCTTTCGGAGCGGTCCCGAAGACGATGTTCCAGCTGATAGAGTGCTCGTTTCTGGATTTCCAGATCATCTCCCTCTCCCTGCAATTCGGCAATCGCCAGGTCAACGACATCCGTGAGCGAACGGACGACGGTTTCAGCGTTTGAAAGGGCAAACAGCAGGGGCCACGGGCTGCGAAAACGGTCCTCGATCAGATAAGGATGCAAAACCGCCGGATGCAGCTCTGGTGTGTGAAACGTTTCCGCCTCCTGCCCCGGAGGAATTCCGGTGCGATGAAAGAACGTGAGCGCCGTAGTATCGAAATCTGGCACACCATGCAGGCCTTCGCCGGCATCCGGCCAGCGAAGAGTACCGAGCGTCCGGCTCATCTGCGCAGCAACGGCGACATCGCCGCCGAGTCGATCCGTATTGTCGGCTGGATCTGTTTCGGAATTTTCTCCCGCTTCGAAAGCCGGGTTATCGTCCACCGTCTCCTTCATGATCTTTATCCCGCCTGAACTGCAAATCGATCGAACTCTCTCTCGAGGACCTTCTTTCGCATTTCGAGCGTCACGACACGTGGTGCTCTCTTGAGGTCCTCTAAACACGGAACGCTTGCATTCCGATAAAGAATTCCGACCGGGGCGATATCAGTTTGGGCCGCCAGCTCTCTCGCCCGATTGATATCGGACGGATCGTGTTCCAGTTGATTCTTGTACGTTTTTGCCACCGCGTCGCTGAGCTGAAGCCCGTTCTCGTGAGTCAGCATTTGAAGGTTTTCCGGATTGTTGACGAGGCGATCAAAGAAGTTTGGCAGATAGTGCGGGCAGCGCTGTATGACACGAATAAATGAAAGCCCTCGATGGTGAAAGGCTTGTTGTATGATGTTGAAGAGTATTTCCGGTATCCACTCGACCGCATTGGCCACAAACGATACGTTGGTAATGGAAAGCGTAGTCCCCAGAATGCTGATCGGCTCCAGAACCGAGCCGGCAGGTGTCGTATTCGTCCTGGTTCCCACCGGAGTAGTTGGAGACACCTGCTTCTTGGTCATGCCATAGATTTCATTGTCGTGAACGATGACGACCATGTTCATGTTATAACGCATGGCATGGATCCAGTGGCCCGTGCCGATGCTGCAGCAGTCACCATCGCCCATATTGACAAACACATTAAGATCCGGTCGACGGATCTTAACGCCTTCCGCAATGGGGAGGGCGCGACCGTGCAAGCCGTGAAAACCATACGTACCCATGTAATGCGGAAAACGACTCGAACACCCGATGCCGGATACGAATACGGTTTTTTCCGGCGGTAGCTGTTCATCGCGACATAGTCGTTGCACAGAAGAAAGAATGGCGTTGTCACCGCAACCGGCACACCACCTGGGTATGGCACTCTCGTAGTCCTTCAGGCTGTAGTACTCCTGTTCGTAATCGATGGCCTGTGTTTCGTTGAGACCAAACATGATTAATTCACCGTCGCTAGTTCACTGAGATGATTCCGCATGGCGTCAAGAATATCGCCGGGTGTAATGGGAGCGCCACGTACCTGTGAGAAACACTGCACGTCGACGAGGTACCGCGCACGCAGCAGCCACGCGAGGTTTGAATAGCGACGATTGTCCTCCGTGATGATGTCGCCGTCGACCGTGTCGGCATGGTTGATCTCAACTGTCAAAACCCGTTGGAATCGCTTAAGAATTTCACCGATGCCCGGCGCCATCGGCTGTATGAAACGCAGATGCAGAGCGGATATCTTGTTTCCTTCCAGCCGCGCGATTTCCAGTGCTTCGTCTATGGCGCCTTTTGTGCTGCCCCATCCTACTACGAGCAGGTCTCCTTCAGGATCGCCGTTGACCTCCGGAGTCTTGAGCGTCTGCTGAAGTGCGGCAAGTTTTCGACTCCGCAATTCGATGCTGCTCTGATTGACTTCGGCGCTGTAGGCCACCTTGGAGTCCCGCGTGTGAGCGAGGCCGGTCAGTGTGTGCATGCCACCCGGCTGACCCGGTATCAGTCGCCTGGAGAGACCCGTTCGTTCGTCCCAGTCAAAGGGGAGTGCTCCTTCGGGCAACGGTCGCTGATCTATTGGAGGTGCCAGCCAGTCGCTCGAGAATTCCGGTCTGCGGAACGGCTGTTGCCCGGTGGCCAGATTGGCGTCTGACAGCACCACGACCGGCAGGCGGAATGTTTCCGCGATTTTTCGAGCCGTCAGAACAGAATAGAAGCAATCTTCGATGGTTGCTGTCGCCATGACCACTTTTGGGGCGTCGCCGTGCGTAGAGAAAATGGCCTGGAGAAGATCTCCCTGCTCCACTTTCGTCGGAAGTCCCGTGGCTGGACCGCCCCGCTGCACGTTGATAATAACGAGCGGAACTTCCGCCATGGAGGCGAGACCAATCAGTTCGGTTTTGAGCGACATACCGGGTCCGCTCGTGATCGTAACGGCGCACTTTCCGGCATACGACGCGCCAATGGCGACAGCACAAGCGGCGATTTCGTCTTCCGCCTGATGCAGCACACCGCCGATGTCTTCAAATATCTCACTTAAATAGTGCGAGCTCGATGTGGCCGGTGTAATCGGGTACATGGCACAAACTTCCATACCCGAGGCCATAATGCCCAGGGTAAGCGCCTGATTGCCATTGACGACGATGCGATCCTCCTCGAGTTTCCTGCATGGGATCAGCGTTTTGAAATCCAAATTGGACTCGGCCCACTCATACCCGACGCGCAGAAGCTTGACGTTGTCGTCAATAACCTGCCGGCCCTTCGATTTAAATGTCGATGCAACGGCATCTGCGGCGATTTTCATGTCCCGGTCATAAATGCTGCAGAGCATTCCGAGCACGCACATATTCTTGCCTCGCTGAGGGTTGCTTACGTGCTCGGCGCAAATATCCTCGAACGGGATTTCAGTGACCGGGTAGCCTTCGTTAACCAGGTGCTCGAAGGTCGTCTGATATTCTTCCTGGATTGCAGGATCGGGATGGTTGCGCCATTTGTTTTCGAGAAGAATTCGACTGTCCTTCTTGAAATGCGCGTTCTCCATGCGACCGAGAAGCGCTTGCTCATTGAAGGCGACGATCAGATCTACCTTGTCGCCCATGTTTGTGACAGTCTCCGTTCCAACGCGAATCCGGATGCCGCTGGCTCCCGCAGGCAGCCGTGGCGGAGGTTGGATGTCCGCTGGAATGATCTCGACCGTCCAGATACCGTTGCCCATCTTGGCGGATATCGTAGCGAATGTCTGGCCCGCTTTCTGAGCTCCCTCGCCCGCGTCGGCAACTATTTCAACGATCTGTTGAGAGGTCGTCACGACTTTTCCGGAGTCCCGCTCGGCCCCGTTCTCGGGCTCGACCGTGGATACTTTTGTCATGGTGAAGTTTAGCTAATTCGGAACGATGGCATCTGGGTTCTTTCTCATCACTGCCGCCTGAAATTAAGCGAGACTACTTTACCAATTCTCTGAAAACACTTGTGTCAGGTCGGTGACAAGGCCTATGTAGTGCAAATAAAGCGAGTGGTGTAGGGGTTTCCACTACTCGTCGCATGTGTGGCTCGATATGCGTTGGCATGGCAACGCATCGAACCCTATTCTTGCCACGCATTTTGAATACGAGCAGACGACCATGGCATCGGATCAGACTGGACGCGTGGGTTTGAGCCCGACGGCATATACAGAAATTCCGGAGGGACAGTCGTATGAACCGTATGTCAACCCCAGTACGGTGCAGGCGGAGTTTACGCTCAAGGCTGCCATCGCCGGTATCGTGTTCGGAATCTTGTTTGGTGCAGCAAACGCGTATCTGGGGCTTCGCGTCGGGCTGACTATTTCGACTTCGATTCCCGTCGCAGTTCTGACGATCGCCCTATTCCGGGCGTTTCAGGTCGTTGGCATCAAATCGACGCTGCTCGAAGCAAACTTTTCACAAACCGTCGGATCGGCATCCAGCTCTCTCGCATCCGGGATTATTTTTACTATTCCGGCGCTGTTTATGTGGGGCTTCAGCCCCGATTTGCTGCAGATAACCTTGCTGGCAATGTGTGGAGGAATACTCGGAATTCTCTTCATGATTCCGCTTCGCCGATTCCTCATCGCAGGTGAACATGGACGATTGCCGTATCCGGAAGGAACCGCGTGCGCAGAAGTGCTGGTAGCCAGTGAAACAGGCGGCAGCGGAGCGCGCATTGTATTCCTCGGACTCGGCGTTGGAGCCGCCATGAAGGCTTTGTTTGAGTTCCTGCATGCCCTTCCGGCGAAAGTGTCCGTGAATTTGCCGGTGCTCTCGAAAGGGCAGGTGGCGTCAGAAATGTCGGCGGCGCTTCTCGGTGTCGGCTATATCCTGGGACCTCGCATTGCGGCGGTCATGGTAGGGGGAGGTTTGTTGTCCTGGGTTGTCATTATTCCCGTGATCGCACTATTGGGAGAGGGGCGCGTCGATCCGCTCTACCCCGAGACCATGAAACTCATCACGGACATGACGCCGAGCGAGATCTGGACGCGTTACGTTCGTTACATCGGTGCCGGCGCCGTAGCCATGGCCGGGCTTCTGACGCTTATCAAAAGCCTGCCGACCATGGTGCGTAGCTTTCGCATTGGGGCCGAACAGATTCGCGCCCGACTGGCTTCGGGTATGCAAGCCGTTTCCGTGAGAACGGACACGGACCTGGCCCTGAAATATGTTGGATTCGGGGCGATGGCCGTAGCGATTGTTCTGACCGTTGTTCCACAGGTTTTCGGTGTAGACAATTTCATGTTTCGGCTTGTGGCTGCCGTATGCGTCGTCATTTTTGCTTTCTTCTTCGTAACCGTTTCGTCGCGCATCGTGGGTCTGGTAGGTGTAACCTCCAATCCCACGAGCGGCATGACGATCGCCACGCTGCTGGCAACTTCCGGGATTTTTCTCCTGTTGGGCTGGACGGACAGTCTGGGGAAAGCAACCGCGCTCACGGTCGGGTCCGTAGTCGCTATTGCTGCGTCGATCGCGGGTGATACATCGCAGGATCTCAAGACGGGTTTTCTGCTCGGAGCCACTCCACACCGACAACAGCGGGGGGAAATGATCGGTGTGCTTGCGAGCGCTGCATTCATCGCAGGGACTGTCATGTTAATCGGAAATGTCTGGGGATTCGGTACCGAAGCGATTCCGGCACCGCAGGCCACACTCATGAAAGTCGTCATCGAGGGAGTATTGGACAATAATCTGCCATGGGGACTAGTCGGTATCGGCGTGGGTCTGGCGCTCATCATCGAGCTCCTGGGTATTCCCAGTCTTCCGTTCGCCGTCGGAGTTTATCTCCCGGTAGCAACGATGGTGCCGGTTTACCTGGGTGGACTGATACGAAAGGGGACGGAAAAATCAGCTCCGAGTGAATCTGAAAAAGAGGAAAGACGAGAGCGCGGCATTCTGTTTGGTTCCGGACTTGTGGGCGGAGAGGGGCTCTTTATGGTCGTCATTGCCATATACGCAGCCATTAAGTCCGAAGCGCCGCATGGCATCGGATTCGAATGGGCCGGCTCGTTTGCTCCCTGGCTCGCCGGGCTCGTCTTCTTCGTATTGATGGCGGGCTTCTGGAAACTTTCGATCAGAAAGCCGCGCGAGAAAGAATCCCGGCCGCGCAGTTGGTAGATACGGACTCGGAAAGTGAACCTTTTTTGCTGACTTATCGTTCAGCAGATCTTCATCCGTGCCCCGTATACGGAACCAGTCATCCGGTGCCGGCGCCGTCAGAACTTTTCCGATATCCCGGACCTGTTCGGTGCTTCGCGATCAAGCCTCCCGCTTCGATTGACCGAATACTTTCGGGGCAGCTGCAGCCACAGATAACCAACGCTCTGAAGTTGATATGAGACGTCGATTTTTGTTCTTTCTTTCAATTTGTTTTGTTGCCGGCACGACCGCCGTTGCACAGTCGATGCGTTCGGGCGACCGATATGACATCCAGCGTACCGGTTATTCCGCCGCTGTGGCTGTGAACGACGGCACTTTGTTTATCGGTGAGCCGTCCAACACGGTAACTCCGGGACTCGTTTACATCTACAACAAGGACGCAAACGGCGAGTGGGTTCTGACCGGCAAGCTGACGGCCGATGATGCTGTGGAAGGAGATCGGTTCGGTACATCGATTGCCACAACCGGAGATCGTCTTATTGTCTCCGCTACCTCACAGAATGACGGGAGCGGTGCAGTCCATGTATTTGAGAAAGCCGATGACGGTATCTGGTCCCACGCGGCACGTCTGACGGTGTCCGACGCTGCAGAAGGAGACGGACTTGGGAACTCATTGGCAGTAAGCGGGCACACGCTGCTCGTCGGGGCTTCCAACCAGAACGACGACACGGGCGCCGTCTATGCATTCACATCCGACGGAACCGGAAACTGGAGTCAGGGTGCAAAACTCGTCGCCTCGGATGGAGAGTCGAACGACCTGTTTGGTGCTTCAATAGCCGTGGCCGGCGAAACCGCCTTCATTGGAGCTCCCGGCAAGAGCAGCCGTGAAGGCGTCGTTTATATATTTGCGAGCGAAGGAGGCGAGTGGATTGAACAGCCGGCGCTTGGCGCTTTCGGCATAGACCGCAACAGTCGATTTGGTTTTTCTCTTGCGGTTGAAGGTGAATCGCTGCTTATAGGAGCCGCAAGACACCAGCGCTCCATGGGCGCCGCGTTTCTGTATACGCTCGAGGACGGAGATTGGAATCAGACCGGTATGCTCGTGCCGTTTGATGCATCGCCGAACACGCGATTTGGAACGGCAGTCAGTTTTGTCGAAGGCAATGTCTGGATTGGGGCCCCGGGAGCGAACAGCTTTGGAGGAGCCATTTATTCGCTTCAGAAGGACGAGAACGGTAACTGGTCGAGCGCAAAAAAACTCGTCGCCCGGGACGGTGCCAGGCAGACACTATTTGGAACATCGATGGCGGTTGATGGGGTTGTGGCCGTAGTCGGTCAACCTGGCGCCGACGGCGGAACAGGAACGGCACTCGTCTTCGAGAAACGAGACGGCGACTGGACCGAAGTCGCAAGACTCATGGGTGACATAGATGCCCTGGAATCCATCACCGGTAACCAGGTCGATTGCGAAGAAGGAAAAGCTGACCGGTTCGACTGCGAGGCCATCGACATGATTTCATTCATGTCGATAAAGGATCTCGGTGGCGGGCGTGGAATTAACCTGAACGATGTCTGGGGTTGGACAGATCCTGAAACGGGTAAGGAATGGGCGCTCGTCGGCCGCACAAACGGTACAGCGTTCGTAGACGTCAGTGATCCGTACAATCCGCTGTACTTCGGAGAACTCCTGCTTACAGAAGGCGCACGTCCGGCGTCCTGGCGCGACATCAAAGTGTATAAAGATCACGCGTTCATCGTCTCGGACGGTTCCGGATCGCACGGAATGCAGGTGTTCGACCTGACGCGACTGCGCGACGTCAGGGACATGCCGTACACTTTCGTGGTGGACGCTCTGTACGAAGGGGTGCACTCGGTGCATAACATCGTGATTAATGAGGAAACCGGCTTCGCATACGCCGTGGGTAGTAATTCCGGTGGTGATACGTGCGGTGGCGGACTTCATATGATCAATATTCAGGACCCATTGAATCCAACTTTCGCAGGTTGTTTTGCCGACAATGCGACTGGGCGTTCCGGGACCGGCTACTCGCACGACGCGATGTGCATCGTATATCACGGTCCCGATCCGGACCACCAGGAGAAAGAAATCTGCTTCGGCGCCAACGAGACGGCGCTGAGCATCGTAGATGTCTCGGATAAGAGCGATCCGGTAGCGCTTTCGAGCGCGTCGTACCCGAATGTTGGGTACGCACACCAGGGCTGGATATCCGAGGACCACAAGTATTTCTATCTGAATGATGAGCTCGATGAACTTTCGGGCCGTATACCGTCGACCAGAACACTCGTCTGGGATGTTGCCGATCTGGACGATCCGCAATTGATAAAAGAACATCAGTCGGCTCAGAAATCCTCGGACCACAACCTGTATGTTCGAGGCAATGTTATGTATCAGTCCAACTACTCGGCCGGCCTGAGAGTGCTCGATATCAGTGATCCTGCCAATCCGGTTGAAGTTGCATACTTCGACACGTTTCCCTTCGGGGAAAACGAACCGGGCTTCAATGGCTCCTGGAGTAACTATCCGTACTTCGGGAGCGGCATCATTGTCGTTACCGGAATTGGAGAAGGCCTGTTTGTCGTCAAACGGAAAGAGGTCGATATCTAGCAGTCTGTCGGACTTTTGGTTTTCCGGGGGATCCGCCTCTCTTCCTATCTTGCCGGTCGTACCCGCCCGGTACGGCGAGCGAAAGTTCTTCTCCACTCAAACAAAAGTCGTTTCACGCATGATCGGAGGAAGGTCGCACTATCTGGTCGTAATCGCAGGAGGTCTGTTCCTGGCCGCGTGTGCATCATCTGGGCCTGTCGGACGGAGTTTCGATAGAACATACATTCGAAAGATTGAACCGTTCATAATCGAGGATGCCTCCGGAACCGCATATGACCTGCCTCTGCTTGGAGGCTTGAATGTGCCGCGACCGCAGATGCAGGACATTGACGGCGACGGCGACCTGGATCTTTTCGTACAGGAAGAAACAGGAAGCATCATGTTTTTCGAGAACACCGGATCATCCGCTGAGCCTCGATTCGTCTGGCGAACGGATCGCTTCGAGAATCTGGATGTGGGAGAGTGGTACCGCATGTTCGACCTGGATGCCGACGGGGATGTCGACATTCTGGCGGAAGAGCGCTTCAGTCATATCCGGTATTTCCGAAACGAAGGCACGCCTGAGCAGGCCCGTTTCGTACTTGCGGTTGATTCGCTGAAAGATGCGAGCGGCAAGCCCATATTCGCTGATCGACAGAACATCCCGAATCTGACCGATATCGACTGCGACGGACTGGTCGACCTGTTTATTGGGCGGATAACTGGAACGATTACTCGCTACGAATCCATCGGGATGGACGAGAATCAGGTGCCCCGCTTCGAGTCTGTTACGGACCACTTTGAAGACATCGAAATAATTGGGCAGCTGCAACAGTCGCGCCACGGTGCCAACACGATGGAATTCGGCGACCTGGACGCAGACGGCGATCAGGATCTTTTATGGGGTGATTTCTTCGAACCGGGTTTGCTCTATATCCAGAACCTTGGATCGTGTGCATTGCTCTCGATGCGCGGCGAGCCCGAACCATTCCCGCGTCGTAATCCCGTAGCGACCAGCGGGTACAATGCACCGGTCATGGTGGATTTGGACTCCGATGGTGATATGGATATCCTGTTCGGAGTGCTCGGTGGAGCCTTCAATGCCAACTTCACGACTGCGGACAACCTCTACTATCTGAAGCAGACGGGCGAAGATGCATTCGAGCTGAGAACAAAGCGGTTTCTGAATACGGTCGACGTGGGCAGTGAGAGTATTGTCAAGTTTGCGGACCTGGATGCAGACGGCGATCAGGATCTGATGCTGGCCAATAAAATCGAGCCGGAAGATCAGAACGTCTCCAACATATTCTACTTTGAAAATACAGGCTCAGTCACGGCTCCGAGGTTTCGTTTCGTCGGCGTCCAGATCCCGTATGCCGTCTTCTGCTTGAAAAAGGCATGCGCTGCTCTGGACGCCGACGGCGACGTGTTCATGTGGATCGGCACGTGGAATCGGGATATCGCGTTCTATCGAAATGACGGAAGTGCGTCTACGCCCCGTTTCGTCGAAGCCGATCCTGTATATATCAGCCTGACGCGAGGATCAAATTCATCGCCGGCGCTGGCAGACATAGATGCCGATGGAGATTATGATCTCTTCGTTGGAGAGGCCTCCGGTACGATGAACTTCTACCGCAACGAAGGCACTGCTCAGGAGGCTGACTTCGTCTTCGTCTCCGACCAGTATAACGGGATAGACATCGGCCGGCGAAGTCATCCCACGCTCGTCGATATCGACGGCGACGGGGATTATGATCTCGTTGTCGGCAGCGAACGGTCGGGACTGCATCTTTTCATCAACAACGGGTCGCCGTTTGAGCCGTTGTTCGAGGATGCAGGGATCATCGATGTGCCCATGCCGGTGCTTGCCACACCGGAGTTTGTCGATATTGACGGCGACGGTGACCTGGACCTCTTTGCCGGCAGCGTTTCCGGCGGTTTAATCTTCTACGAGTACGGCGAACGGTAAATTCTGATTACCGGGCGGCACGGTCGACCGACGGGATGATGGCCTGTAAACCATTCGTCCGGTTGTCTTGTCCAAGATGTGAACCCGAATATTGCCTCAGCGCAATATTAACTTGGTTTGCACCCACGCAATCCGGTCCATACATGCTCAGGAATTATCTCCAGGTTGCCATTCGCAATATGCGGCGCAGCCGGGTCTACCCGTTGGTCAACATCATCGGACTCTCGATTGCACTGGCGCAGGACCTCAATGTCGGATGGGTCAGTGCGGAGCTCGAAATATCGACGTAGCGATACGGGTCGATGCCGCCGACTTCTCCCCGAAGCCATACCGCGCCCAATGGTACAGACTCTACGGATGCGATGCTTCAACAAAACCACGAGGCGTGCCCCTCCTATTCGTGGCGCAAACTTTC
>CAZGOS010000007.1:0-29280 GCA_964527795.1 uncultured Rhodothermales bacterium
GAAGATCCCGTTCTGATTGAGGAGATCCGACCGGAAATACCTGAGACACTCGCATCCGTCGTCGCGCGGTGTCTGGCGAAAAATCGGGAAGATCGGTTTTCGTCGATGTCCGAACTTCTGAAAGAACTGGGTGAGACGGGTGCGCCCGCGGCCGTTCGGATTGAAAGTGCATCAGCCGAATTCGAACATCGTTCAAAGAAAAACCTGGCAATCGGGGTGGCGGGGCTCGTCGTGCTCATATTTGCCGTTTTATTCATCCGGAGTCAAGGATCTGGCACATCTCCGGAAATCTCCGAAAACACGATCGCTATTCTTCCTTTTTCCGTTCGCGGCTCTTCAGATCTTGATTACCTCGGAGAGGGAATGGTGGATCTGATGAGTGTAAAGCTCGATGGCGCCGGAGATCTCAGGACTGTAAATCCGAGGGTTGTCATCGCCCTGCTCAAGAAAGAAAACCTGGACAGCGCCGATCCCGACGACAGCAGACGGGCGGCCAGGCTTGTGGGCGCTGGTCGCTACGTTACGGGTGACGTGCTGCAGGTCGGTGATCGTATGCGCCTCACGGCCTATGTAAATGACATCGACGACGCCCGCGACCCGGTTGGCAGTAGCACGTATGAGGGAACGGAAGCGGAATTGCTGGACGCCCTCGACGTACTTGCCGCCGAGCTCCTGTCCGGTATGTTTTCCGGTCCGACGGCGGAATTACAGCGAGCAGCTACATCCTCGTCGTCTCTTCCTGCAGTGAAGGAATACCTCGGAGGGGAGAAAGCATTACGGGAGGGCAGAAACCGAGATGCCGCCGCCGCTTACCGTCGCGCCATCGAGATCGACAGTACGTTTGCTCTGGCGTATTACCGAAACAGCATTGCGGCCGAGTGGATTGATGCACCGGATGTGCGTGCGTCGGCTGACAAGGCCATGGAATTCGCGGATCGTTTGTCTCCTCAGGAACGAAGTCTTCTCTCTGCACTGCAGCTCCGCCGACTCGGTTGGACCGATCAATCCGAACAAGCCTATCGGATTCACCTCGGCCGCTACCTGGACGATATCGAAGGGCTCATTCAGCTGGGAGAGATCCTTTTTCACGAAAATCCCCGGAAGGGGCGCTCAACGCTCGAATCCCGCGCACCGTTCGACCGGGTTCTTGAGCTGGAGCCAGGCAACCTCATCGCTCAGATTCACCTGGCGAGGCTGGACGGATTGCAGGGGGATTTGGAAAACCTCAGGGAACACGCTGATATTTTCCAGCAGGGAGGTTCGATCAGCGAACGCGCCGTCGAGGTGGACGCGCTCATTTCCTCTGCGACGGGTGACCTTGAAGGGCAGCAGCGCGTAATCGAATCGATTCGGTCAAGTCCCTACTACTTCACCTTCTACGCTGTTCACGGCGCCATTCGGTACTCAAGAAACGTGCACGGTGCGGGAACCCTTCTTGAAAATAGAATGAGTGACGATCAGCTCCTGATCTGGTTCATACCCCAGATCGCCGTTATGAAAGGTCAGTTCGTCGCATACAACAAATACATGAGAGGTGGGAGCTATCAGCGAAATCCGTCCTGGGATCTTTTTGAGGCTTTTGTGGCAACCTCAGGCGTGATTCCTTTTGACAAGGCTCGATTGGAATATCTGCTCGATCGATTGGAGAATTCCGACCTTCAGGAAACAAGAGATACGGGCTTCATTATCGCTCACGATGACATCACCCTGGACTTTCTCGCGTTCGAGAATTTGTTTCATCGGGCTTTGATACTGGCTCAACTGGATCGGTTGGAAGAAGCATCGCACGTTGTTGCTCGAATGAAGTCTTTTGAAGAGTTCCAGGGTCTAGGATCCATACGAGAGGATGCAATTGCCGGCGCTGAAGCCGAGATTGCGCTCCGCCAGGGAGAAAACGAGGAGGCGCTGGCCCGTCTTCGGGAGATTCGATACGAAATCCCTCATGCCGCTTCGATACGGGCGATTGCGGACGGAACGCAATCTAGATTTCTTCGCGCCGAACTCGAATACTCGATCGGCGATCTTAACGTGGCCAAGCGTTTTTTTACCGGTCTGGATGAAAGCTGGAGTCCATTCGACTCCTTTTACAGAGGCCCCATATACCTGCGCCTGGCGGAAATAGCTGAAACAGAAGGCCGAATCGACGACGCGATTCGAAACTACGAGTACTTGATTGAGATGTGGAAAGAGGCAGACTCAGAGCTTCTCCCGACCAGGCATACAGCTCAAGAGCGATTGACAGAATTGCAGCGAAGGCAAAATGCAGAGCCTGATGCTGTGCCAATACCAGGATCATAAGCAATGATCGGCACTACCCTATCCCACTACCAAATCGTTTCCGAACTCGGCCGCGGCGGCATGGGCATCGTCTACAAGGCCGAGGATACGAAGCTGAACCGCACAGTTGCGATAAAGGTGTTACCCGTGGCGGCGCTGGGTAATGAAGACGACAAAGCTCGATTCTTCCGTGAAGCTCAGGCGGCAGCCCAACTCCATCACGCCAATATCGCCACAGTCTTTGCAATCGAAGAGGCTGCGTCTGATGACGGGACGAAACAGCCTTTCATCGCGATGGAGTACATAGACGGCGAAACGCTGACGGAGAGCATTGCTAAGGGTCCCCTCAAGCTCGATGAAGCGGTCGAGATCGCAACCCAGGTTGCCAATGCGCTCGATGCCGCCCACGAAAAAAACATAGTTCATCGCGACGTGAAGAGCGGAAATGTGATGCTCACGAAAAAGGGCAACGCCAAAGTGCTCGATTTTGGTCTTGCCAAGACGGCTCAGTCGACGAAACTCACGCAGCTTGGTTCGACGCTCGGAACGATCGCCTACATGAGCCCCGAGCAGGCTCGAGGAGAAGAAGTGGATCGCCGTTCCGATCTCTGGTCGCTCGGCGTTCTTCTGTATGAAATGATTTCGGGACGCCTTCCGTATGCCGGCGAATACGAACAGGCAGCCGTGTATTCCATTCTGAATGAAGATCCCGAACCCCTTACATCGATTCGAACAGGCGTTCCGATGGCGCTTGAACTGCTCGTCGGGAAATGCCTGTCGAAAAATGCGGATCAACGTTATCAATCAGCCACCGATCTTCTTGTTGATCTGAAAGCGCTCAACGTTCGTTCGAAACAACTTTCACGCGCCTCCGGTGCATCTATGCGACATTCTGCCGTTGCTGCCGGCCCCGTAGTCGAAGTGTCGTCAAAGCACTCAGCGTTGCCAATTGTGGCCGTCGGCGTACTGGCGTTCGTTTTCGGAGCGCTTGCACTCTACTTCCTGAGTCCGACCGAGACACAGCCAGTTAGAAAATTCGAATATCCAGCGTCGGGCGTGACTGCGCTCGCGATCTCACACGGCGGAAATGCCTACGCCTACGTTCAAAACGATACGCTCTACGCTCGGGAGCTTTCGTCTCTCGGGATCCGCACGCTCACGGCCACCTCTGCGGACATCGTTTTCTGGTCTCCCGACGATTCTCGAATTGGATATGCAGAAACTCAACGTCTATTCACGATAGAAACGTCTGGAGGCCAGCCAGATGTCGTTTCTACTTTTGAAACCGGCACGATTCGCGGAGCGACATGGCTCGCCTCAGATGACATACTTGTCTCTGTTCGTTCAGGGAACGACCTTGGGGAAATTCTTTCGGTCCGGTCGTCGGGTGGGAACACTGAAGTATTCAGACGAAGGAATCTTGAAGCAAATGTGTACAGTTTTGATGCCATAAGCTCGTCTATAGATGGTGAACAAATCGTTGTTATGGCAAGAGACGTTGAGGGCGTTCATTCAGCGAGAATTCTATCTGATACTGGCGACATCACTCTGTTCCAGGAAAGAGGACAGATCTTGCAGGGTCTGGCCCTGAGCCCTGCGGGATATCTGGTCTATTCGAGTTTGTCAACCGGCATCTGGAGTTATGCCTTCTCGTCCGATTACAGATCCGTAACAGGAAATGCCTTCCGGATCGCCCCGCGTGGCGCCGTACAGCCGAGCGTATCCACAAATGGAATATTCGCATATGTCCAGACCGAATTGGTCCATAACCAGGTGAGCTTCGTCTCCGACGCTGGAGAGACTGAAATCCGTTTCGGTCAGCCGAGCGAGCTTCTATTAGGTCCGGCCATTCATCCTGAGGAAGACCGCGTTCTCATCTCGAAGAATGGGAACAGTCTATGGCTCGTCGATTCACGAGGTTCGGAGACACTTGTTGATACGGGCTATGAAGGCGTAGAGATCGTAAACGCTTGGCTGAGTGACGGCCGGAGGGTCATTCTATCGTCATTTCGCGAGGAAGTAGATATCGTCGTTGTCGACATAACCGGCGCAAAGTCTCCGTATCCGCTTGTTGAAGGAGGTGCCTGGGCGGCGAGTTTATCGCGAGACGAGTCGCTCCTCGCGTTTTACTCGGTCACCGAAGAGATGCGGCGTGATCTGTTCTTCGTAAAACTCGATGTTCAGCCAGATACAGTAGCCGTCGTCGGCGGGCGCAATACGTATCTCAGTACACCCGTCGACGAATCCGTTCCCCAGATCCATCCGGACGGGGATTTACTGCTCTACCAAACGAACGCCTCTGGGCGGTGGCAACTGGTAGTTAGAACTTTTCCGGACCCTGATGAAAACTTCTGGCCGATCACGATTGACGGGGGCTATCGAGCACGCTGGCATCCAAACGGAAGGATGATCTATTACATGACAGAAGATGAAATGTTATGGCGAGTTCCTTTTGATCGCACCGCTGATCTACCTGTCGGAGAACCGGAGCGACTGTTCTCGATCTCAACACTGCTTTTAGATTCATATGTCATTCCGTATGACATTGCACCGAATTCCGGGCGCCTCGTGGTCGTGAATCAGGTTCGTGAACCTGCGGATCCATCTATCGTCGTTGTGGAGAACTGGACTGCCGAGCTTGAGCGATAGACAATTTGTCACGGACGGTCTTATCCACGATACACGCTGATTTCGTTCCCTCGTTCCGGGTCAACGTGGCGGCTCTGGTAGCTTGCCCGCGTGTCATTTTGACAGGGCAATAGGAGCATAAATTTGTGCCCAGTCGGACTCTTCTCTATCTGAGGATATAAAAGAGTAGCCGTGGAGTTTCCTCCCCGATGACCATTGCAAGGATCTAGATTCGGAAGAGTTGAGGTCGATCATGCGAGCACGATTCATATCCGCCGTTTCCGCGGCCGTTCTTTTTGGATCCTGCATGATATCCGGCCCGGATGATCTCGAAACGACTCTGTTGGGAATCTGGGGCGGGCAGCATATCTCCATGGACATTCAGACCTCTTCCGTAACGATTGAGTACGACTGTGCACACAGCGCGATCGATACGCCGATTGTCTTCGATCAGGCAGGGTTTTTCACTGCAGAGGGGACGCACGTTTTCGAGTACGGTCCTATAAGGATTGAAGACGAGCTCGATCCACATCCAGCGATTTTTACAGGTCGCGTTCGCGGATCGGATATGACCCTGGAGGTGACTCTGACGGATACCGGTCAGAACATCGGCCCTTATTCGCTCGAATACGGGGAGGCTGGAAGGGTATATAAATGTCAGTGAGCCGAGTCTGGCTTGCCCGCGCGAAATAGCCCGGTGGGAACTGCCAGGGTTCTGTTGCAGACTTTTCTACGGGATTACAGCGGTCCGGTCGCGAGTAGCGAGCTAAAGCTTCAATAGCTTCTCGACATCCAATAGATCCTGAGGTCTGGCAGTGGCTCTTTTATTCTCGATTAGATCTTCCCGCCCGATTACCGGGACCTGAATCCCATCCATTTCTATGTCAAGGTGCCGGGGCCACGCTTTGTCGAACGAGACTCCCGTAATGGACGTTAGAATATCGATGCGTCGCGGAGAGACTCCGATCTGGAATACGAGATCTTCAGTCGCCAGGTCCGCTTCTGTTATCGATTGCGACGGAGCGCCAAATCTCAATAGTGCGCGACGTACGGAGTGGGCATTCTTCGTAGAGGTATTCACCCAAAGATCCAGGTCGCCCGTGGCACGGGGAATTCCGTGCGCTGCCAGGGCATAGGCTCCCACGACCAGGTACTCAGCCTCCGCTTCTTCGAACGCTAACAATATGTCTCTGAAGTCGGGATTCAGCATTGAAGTTTTCCTTGAAGGACCAGGCGTCGACTGTGATCTGCCACATGAGCGCAACGCGTTCGGATGGAGATAGAGTCGCTATCTCGTTATCCTCTGTTTCTCTCTGAAGAGACGATTTTATAATGCGAAGTGAGTCGCTCATCATTACCCCTAAGTTATAACGTCAACGCCAAGCACATTGATCAGGTCCGTAATGTGAGCCGCCGGCCGTCGCGGGTAGATTGAAGGCCTGCGAAAATAGCGATTTTCCCTTGTCAAGAAAGTTCGAGCGCTGTATCTGAGGTGAGTCCGCGCTGACGTTTCGATTTTTTATTCCTCACGTATTAAGCTTGCGAATGTTCGCCCGCTCCAATCTTTCCGCGAGCCAGACTTTAATAATGGACTGTCTTGTCACTCCAAGCCGCTTCGCCTCTTTATCCAACGACTTAACCATCCAGGCTGGGAAATCGACATTTACTCGCTTGTGTTCTTGATGGGGTCTTCGGGCTTTGGCAAGATCAAGAAATCCTGTTATGTCTTTTCCTTCGTCGAACGCCTTGTCGAACTGCTTAGCCTTCATATAACGTCACCTCTTCGATTCGCGATCTTCGAACTGAAATGATTCGAATATTGTCATTTCTGTACGTGATAACGGCAGTCCAATGCTTGTCGTCGATCATGCCGACAATGAAAAATCTAGGTTCGTCCTCCGTCATCACGGGAATCTCTACGTAATGCGGGTCACTCCAGAGCCGCTGGCCTTCGATAAAATCGATACGGTGCTTTTCCAAATTGCGCCTGCTTTTCTGCGGATCGAACTCGAAATCCCTACTGATATAATAAATATATAAATAACATTATATAATAGTTCCAATTATTATTCAGTTTTTATACATGTTATCAATTCACAGCCGACAATTGTGTCCCATATTCACGTCGATTGGCGTATGCTATCGATTGGTATGACGATCAGCTCTCTCATTGCACTTCCGAGCGTAATCACCGTTCTTACGGCCTACTCAATCGCAATCGTCATGGTCGGCACCACGTTGCTCATAATCGTCGGTCATTATCGTCGAGAACTGGTCTTCGGGCCTTAGTCGCTCGGCGCATCCATCCTTCGATTCCTTCTGTCATGGACCTCTTCACCATCGCCGCTGTCCTGATCACGCTGGCTGCCGCGTTCAGCTACATTAATTACCGCTTCATCGGACTGCCGACGACGATCGGCGTCATGCTGATCTCCCTCGTGATATCGCTGGCGCTGATCGCGATGCACAGCATGGGGTTGTATGTGGGATTCCATTCTGAAGAACTTCTCGGCAGCATCGATTTTGGGGAGACCGTGTTTCGTGGAATGCTCGCTTTTCTGCTTTTTGCCGGGGCGCTGCATATCAACATCAATGATCTGAGGGATCGAAAATGGGTGATCGGATCGCTGGCCACCTTTGGCGTGATTCTATCTACATTTCTCGTTGGTATGGCGACCTGGTTTGTGCTGGGCATAGTCGGACTTTCCCTTCCATTCATCTATTGCCTGTTGTTCGGCGCGCTCATTTCTCCGACCGATCCCATCGCCGTTCTCGGGATCCTGAAATCGGCCGGTGCGCCGAAAAGCCTTGAAACGAAGATCGTAGGCGAGTCGCTCTTTAACGACGGCGTGGGTGTCGTCGTATTTATCGTTGTGTTGGAGCTCGCTACGGGTGCGTCGGAAATCAGCGCCACGCATATCGCGGCTCTGTTCGCACAGGAAGCCCTGGGTGGAGCGCTGTTCGGTCTTGGAGTCGGGTATCTGACGTACCAGATGCTCAAGCGGGTGGACAACTACCACGTAGAACTCTTGATCACGCTGGCGACCGTTATGGGTGGTTATGCGCTCGCGAGCGCACTGCACTTGTCCGGCCTTATCGCCATTGTCGTGGCCGGGCTTTTTGTGGGCAACCACGGACGCCTCTTGGGCATGTCGGAAAAGACGCGCCACCATCTGGACATCTTCTGGGAACTTGTCGACGAAATTCTCAATGCGATCCTGTTTGTACTGATCGGATTGGAGGTACTGATGTTGACGTTTACGCAGCAATATCTGCTGGCGGGATTGTTACTCGTTCCGCTGGTGCTACTTGTGCGCCTTGTTTCAGTCGGAGCTCCGGTTATGGTGCTTCGCCGATTCCGGGAATTCAGCCCCGGCGCGGTCCGCATCATGACGTGGGGAGGCCTTCGAGGCGGTATTTCAGTGGCGCTGGCTTTATCGCTTCCGACCGGACCGGAGCGCGATCTCATCATTGCCGTGACGTACATCATCGTCGTTTTTTCGATTCTCGTGCAGGGGCTTACGCTGGGCCGAGTCGTCAAGCGTATCACAAATAGAAATGTGCATTAGAACGCGTTGCGGATCATACGCGGCGGATCTTCGTGCTAGGCATCACCCTTTACCTGCATCGCATCAATGCCGAGTACGGCTGAAATTATTTTGTCCGATAAACCCGCAAAGAAAATCAATCCACTGCGCAAAGCTGCGACCTGGCGTGAGGCCCGTGCCGTCATGTATACGCATCGCCGAAAGCTGGCCGTCGGGTTCTTCCTGATGATCATCGATCGGCTCAGTGGATTTGTGCTTCCGGCCGGCTCAAAAATCCTCATCGACAACGTCATCGGAGAGGGTCAGGCGGAGCTGTTGGTGCCCCTGGCGCTCGCCATAGGCGCGGCGACGATCGTAGGCGCCGTCACGACCTTCGCGCTTTCCCAGGTGATCAGCGTAACGGCGCAGGCCGCGATCATGGATATGCGGCGGCGCGTGCAGGCGCATGTAACGCGGCTTCCGATCCGGCACTTTGACGACACGAAAACCGGCGAGTTTATCTCCCGCGTGATGACCGACGCCGAGGGAATTCGCAATCTTGTGGGCACCGGCATCATTCAACTCGTCGGTGGACTGTTTACGTCCGTGATCGCCCTTTCCATCCTTTTCTATCTGAATTGGAAACTGACGTCCATTACGCTCGGTCTTCTGCTGCTCTTCGGAGCCGGCATGGCAGTGGCTTTCCGGCGACTTCGACCGATTTTTCGGGAGCGCGGTGCGATCAACGCCGAGATCACAGGCCGATTGAATGAAACGCTGAGCGGTATTCGCATCGTCAAGGCTTACGGCGTCGAGGAGCGAGAACAAAACGTTTTTTCTGAAGGTGTACAGAAGCTCTTTGCCAACGTGAAAAGCGCCATTACCGGCAGGTCGGCCATTTCGACGTTTGCCGGGCTCATTATCGGTTTGGTAGGTATGGTGATGATCATTGTGGGCGGCCGCTCCATTCTGGCCGGCACGATGACGACGGGAGATTTCGTGATGTTCGTCTTTCTGATCGGGCTTCTGGCTGCGCCAATCATTCAGATCGCCTCCATCGGCACGCAGATATCGGAAGCGTTCGCAGGACTCGACCGCATCCGGGAACTTCTCGGCCATGTCACGGAGGACGAAGAAGACGAGCAGCGCGTTTCGCTCACAGAGATCCGAGGCGATATCGAATTCCGGAATGTGCACTTCGCCTACGATGAAGATGTGCCTGTGCTGAAAGGCATCTCGCTCGCCGCCCCGGCCGGTACAACGACTGCGCTGGTCGGATCGAGCGGATCGGGCAAGAGCACGCTGGCAAACCTGGTGATGGCTTTCCATCGCCCGGACTCGGGAAGTGTCCGAGTCGACGGCTATGATCTGGCCGAAGTGAAACTTAAAGACTACCGGAAATTTCTCGGCGTCGTGCTCCAGGAAAATTTTCTTTTCGACGGAACAGTGTCGGACAACATCCGATTCGCCCGTCCCGATGCGTCAGCGGAAGACGTCGAACGCGTAAGCCACCTGGCTCACTGCCACGAGTTCATCATGGATTTCCCGAACGGCTACGATACGATCGTGGGCGAGCGCGGCGTCAAGCTGTCGGGCGGCCAGCGTCAACGCGTCGCCATTGCCCGCGCGATACTGGCCGATCCACGCATCCTGATCCTCGACGAGGCGACTTCCAGCCTCGACAGTGAGAGCGAAGCGCTCATCCAGGCGGGTTTCCGCAGCCTGCGCCAGGGCCGAACGACGTTTGTCATCGCGCATCGTTTATCTACTATCCGGAGCGCCGATCAGATTCTCGTGATCGAACACGGAGAGGTCGTCGAAAGCGGCACGCATGCAACGCTCATGGCTGAGGGTGGACGCTACCGCGAGCTGCACGACCATCAGCACAGTTGGGAAGAAAACGTGTTCGTGAATCCAGGGGAGGATTATCTCGGACCGATTGCATGAGACCCCGGACGGAATTGCCGTCAGTCGGACCTGTTCATTGGGCTTTGGCACCGATTTTTCGTTTCTTCCAGCCCCTGGAACTGAATGTCGACAGATGGTAGGAAAAATCCTATCCCACTACAAGATCGTAAGCGAGCTCGGCCGCGGCGGCATGGGCATTGTCTACAAGGCCGAAGACACAAAGCTTAATCGCACGGTGGCAATCAAGGTGCTTCCGGTCGCCGCGCTGGGCAATGAGGACGATCGAGCCCGGTTCTTCCGGGAGGCCCAGGCAGCAGCTCAGCTTCACCACGCCAACATTGCCACTGTATTTGCGATTGAGGAATCCGTTTCCGATGACGGGGAAAAGCAACCCTTCATCGCCATGGAGTACATCGAGGGCGAGACACTCACCGAGCATATCGCACGTGGTCCGCTCAAACTCGACGAAGCCGTAGAGATCGCAGCCCAGGTAGCAAACGCGCTCGATGCCGCCCACGAGAAGAACATCGTTCACCGCGATGTGAAAAGCGGCAATGTGATGCTCACGAAGAAGGGCGATGCGAAAGTACTCGACTTCGGTCTCGCAAAAACAGCCCAGTCGACAAAGCTCACGCAGCTCGGCTCGACGCTCGGAACGATTGCCTACATGAGCCCCGAGCAGGCGCGAGGAGACGAAGTCGACCGGCGTAGCGATCTCTGGTCGCTCGGCGTGCTTCTCTATGAAATGATTGCGGGCCGACTGCCGTTTGCGAGCGAGTACGAGCAGGCTGCCGTCTATTCCATTCTGAATGAAGAGTCCGAGCCGCTGACAGCGATTCGAACGGGCGTTCCGATGGAACTTGAGCGCATCGTGAAGAAACTGCTTGCCAAAGATCCCGCCGGTAGATACCAGAGTGTGACGGATCTTCTCGTTGACCTGCGGACGGTGGATCTGTCGGGCTCAGGAGTATCTCGCGCGGATTCGACGATCCAGTCTACGCCGGTTGCAACGCGTTCGCCCGCCACCGGATCGGTCATTCGTTCGATTCCGGGACCTTTCTGGGCTGTCGTTGGCGCTTTATTCGTTGCTCTGCTATGGACTTTATGGCCGAACAAGCGTTCCGACGCCGTCGAGATTTCCGCTAAACACCTGAAACAGTCCGTGTCGCTGAACGGCTCCGTTATCGGTGTCGATTTGTCTCCGCGTGGCGACGCAGTAGCGCTGGCTGCCGATATGATCCGCGTATTGGATCTCAAAACCGGTCAGATGAACGCCTATCCGCAGGCCGGACTCGGTGTTCACGTCGAATTTTCGCCGGACGGACAGACTCTTCTGCTTACACAGTCCACAGGAATAGCGCGCATATCGTTGGCGAATGGATCGGTCGTCCGCATCCTCGATTCTAGGGAAGGAGGTCCACGAGCGACGTGGATGAACGATGAATGGGTGATCTATGAAGATCGGCAGGCTATTTTTCGTGCTTCTCTTACTACCGGAGAGATCCTGCGAGTGACGACGACGGACTCTCTCTCCGGCGAGTATGATCACGACTGGCCGCATGTACTACCGGACGGAAAGACGGTTGTAGCAACAGCCGAATTCAGGGACGCTCCGTCGCGAATCGGATTCTGGGATATCGAGAGCGGCCGGAATCTCGGCTACCTGAATTTTCCGGGCTACCGTGCGCAGTGGCTTCGCTCCGGTCACCTGATCTTTGAAATGGAGCAGACTATCATGGCACTTCCGTTCGATCCTGGATCGCTTTCGCAAACCGGTCCGCTTGTATCGATTGCCAACAATGCGCAAGCCGATGGAATGAGTCTGTCGGACGACGGTACTTTGGTACACGCAGGAATGAACATTGGACTTCATATCAATTCCCAGCCTATCATTCCAACCGTAATCGTGCAGGGCGAGATGGGTGAGTCCGGCGATCCACTCCAGATACCTCCCGACCGTTACCGCAATCTGGTCATAAGTCCGGACGGCTTGCAGGCAGCCACTGTCGTCGAGACAATCGGGGAAATCGCGGTCGCGACGGATATCTGGATTCTGGATCTTCAGAGCGGTTCCCGCCGTCTTCTTACACAGGGTGGAAATAACGATTATCCTGCCTGGACAGCCGACGGAGATTCGTTGTTCTTCGTTCGGCGACAAAGAAATGATGACATAATGGTTATTGCGGCCAGCGGACGTGGTGGCGCACGGATCGTGGATGAGACTCCGGTCCCGGAGATTGCCGATCTGGACATATCGAAAGACGGAAGTGTCTTCGCATGGACGAATGGCTCCGAGCGTTCTATTGATACGCAGTCGACCATTCGATTCTCAAGGGAGGGACAGGTCCATACTATCGAATCGCCGCATTCGAATCCGCGTCAGATTGCGATTTCACCTGACAGCAAGTACGTCTCTTATGAAGATGGAGGACGCATTCTGGTGCAGTCGTTGGAAGACCTGGTGAGTGCCCCTGTGACGGTATGGGAGCGCGGTATGTCGCTCCCGAAATGGGCTCCGGACGGTTCCAAGCTGTACGCCATAGCCCCGGACGGTTCGGCGCTCGGGGTCCGTATTCAGCTGGATCCTGTTTTCGCCGTATTAAGTGCTCCGAAAGTAGAACTGAACTGGCCTATTTCAGGCGTCAGTCTGTTCGACGTTTTTCCCGACGGAGAACGATTCATGAGGCCCATGATGGGGTCGGGTGAGGTCGCTTCCTCGGTTGTCGACAGCACCGCGCAGACGATCGAGCTACATTTCATCATCAATCTCCCGGCCGAGTTGAAATAATCGGCCGTCGAAAGAGTGCACAGTCTCTTCGAGGTTTCGTTTCTACTGCATTGCCATTCTCTGTGGATTCATGCATATTCCGACCTACCCAGTTGTCAATCCCCATGATCGGTCAAGTCATATCCCATTATCGCATTGAAGAGCAGCTCGGTCAGGGCGGCATGGGCGTCGTCTATCGCGCTCTAGACACCAGGCTGGATCGAAACGTCGCTCTCAAGTTCCTGCCGCCGCATCTCTCTGCCGATCCGGATACCAAGGAACGTTTTATTCGCGAGGCAAAAGCCGCTTCAGGGCTCGACCACCCCAACATTTGCACCATTCACGAAATCGGAGAGGCCGACGACGGGCGGCTCTTCATCGCCATGTCGTACTACGACGGGCAGACGCTGAAATACATGCTCACAGGTGGTGCACTGCCGGTTGAACAGGCCGCGTCGATCACGGCCCAGATCGCCGAAGGACTTCGAAAATCACATGCTGCCAATATTATTCACCGTGATATCAAGCCTGCCAACATCATGGTCACGAGTGAGGGCCTGGTCAAAATACTTGACTTCGGCGTTGCGAAACTCGGAGAAGGCGCCGACCTGACGAAAGCCGGGTCGACGGTAGGTACGGTGGCATACATGAGCCCCGAGCAGGTGCGTGGAGAAAAAGTGGACGGACGGGCGGATCTGTGGTCGTTGGGTGTGTTGCTCTACGAAATGCTGTCCGGAGGCAAACCATTCGGCGGAGAATATGAACAGGCCATCACGTACGGCATTCTGAACGAAGATGCGCCGGCGCTTGATTCGAGCATACCGGAAGAACTCCAGGCCGTCTCCCGAAAACTGCTCGCAAAAAATCAAGCGGAGCGTTTCCAGTCGGCCGAGGCGGTGGTTCAGGCGCTCGAACCGTGGTCCGATCATCGGTCGACGGCTATAGCGTCAATTCCAGCGCGAAAGGCGAGCCCGCTCGTCTGGGCGGTACCCGCCGCGATTATAGTGCTCGTCGTCCTCGGATGGTTCCTGTTCAGGGATGGAGGAGGAACAGAATCGATGGTTCCACCGGCTCCCGAATACGATATCGTCGCGATCCTTCCTTTCTCGGTTCAGGCCGGGCCCGAACTCCAGCACCTGAGCGAAGGAATGGTTACGCTTCTCAGCACGATGCTAGACGGAGCAGGTGATATCCGTGTGACGGACCACAACGGTGTGATCGGATACGTTCGGCGCCAGGAGAATCTCGTTCTTGACCCGGTATCCGGGCAGACCATTGCTGCAGATTTCGGCGCTTCGCGCTTCATTCTCGGTAATATCCTGAAGGCCGGCGTGGAAAACCGTATCACAGCCACGCTCTACAACGCAGACGGAACCGTGCAACAGGAAGCGAGCGCTTCATTCTCGACGGACGAGGAGTTTATTCCTGCCGTCGATGCGCTTGCATCGGGCCTGATCGGTGGACTGTTGACGAATCCGGACGAGCAACTGAGCACGCTTGCGGCTGGAACCACGACATCATTTGAAGCACTGAAACACTACCTGGATGCGGAGGCGGCCCTCAGGAGAGCGGAATATCAGACAGCATTTGATGAGGCTGAAAAAGCGATAGCCATCGACTCGACGTTTGCTCTCGCCCTTTACGCCAAAGCGAGCGCGATGGGCTGGTTTGGTGATCAGAAAGAGTCCATTCCGGTCATGCGTGCGGCCGCCCGCCATTCAGACGGACTAAATCAGCGGGCCCAGGATCTGATCAGGGCATCCATCGCATTCGATGAAGGTCGCCCCGATGATGCCGAACGTATTTACCGCCGCATGATTGCCGAACGTCCCAACGATCTCGAGGCAATCGGAGAACTGGCGGAAACACTCGGGCACTACGATTACCGAGAGTACCGGATGCGCGAGACGCTCCGATTGATGGAAGACCTGACAAGGTTTGATCCTGACAACAGCCAGCGCGTCATGCATTTCGCGGATTTGTATGCCTTCTTCGGTCTACTGGATGCAGACTATTATCGACTCGATTCTCTCGTGGCTTCGATGGCCGGCCTGCCGATTCCGGCTCAGGGAGATACGCTTAACTGGTCTGAAGCTCTTTCGCTGCTGAACCCGGATGAACGTCGCTACGTCGAACACTACGCCCTCGTGAGCGGTACGAAAGCCGACAGCGCATTGGTCGCCGAATCCCGCCGGGGAAAGGCTGCTTCCTTGCGAGTTTATCAACTTTTCTACACCGGTCATCTCGATGAGGCAGAAGTCCTTTTCGACCTGTCGACCGACTCCGATTCAGCCGGATACCGTGCGTTCTTCAAGAGTTCGATGTCTACTGCGCGTGGGCAGATAAGCGCAGCCGCCGCGCACATTGATTCGCTGAGCGGTGCGGGCGGCGAATCCCTGGCGCTCGCGAAACGGATATTGTGGGCGGTTCTGCCGATCAACGAGGCGGCTCCTTCGGAGCTGAGTTCAGTTGAGAGAGAGGTTCGAAACTGGGAACCGAAGGACGGGAGATTATTTCATGCGAAAGGGAAAGAAGACGCCATCAAATCATACTTCCTTGGGCTTCTAGCCTGGCGAAAGGGAGACACCGAATACCTGCGAGCGTCGGCAAAGGCAATCAGGGCCACTCTGGAAGTGTCGGGGGAAGATGTTTACCGCTCGATGCTGCTGGCCGAGCTTGACGGTCTCGCTGCCTGGTCAGCCGGTAATTTGAAAGAAGCCGAAGCGGCTATGAAACGCGCATTTCCCAGCGGTGTCTATTTCCTCGACATACTTGGTGACGCGATATTGGGACGCGTTCATCCATACTGGTTCCTTGGCGAAATACTGACGGAAGCCGGACGCCTGGATGAAGCCATCGAGTGGTTTTCATTTCTCGCTCTCTCTCAGCCCTGGGAACAAATGGGACCCACGTGGGAACGAATGGGCACGCTTCACGATCAACTCGGGCACGCTGACGAAGCCATCCGTTATTACGGACTGTTCGCCAATATCTGGAGAAACGCCGATCCCGATCTGCAGCCGCGGGTTCAGGCCGCGCGCGACCGAATCGAACAGTTGCTGGACGCGAAAGCCCGCGAGCCGAGCTGATCGATCCCATTTGGACTTTTCACCCACCAACCAATCGAATCATGCACCCAACTAATCCAGTCATAAGACGAGTCGCACTCCCGGCAATATTTCTCTTACTGGGCGCCGTATCGTATCCGTCGATCGCGCGTGCGCAGCAGAACTTCGACGACGTGCAGATCGAGACCATTGAGGTCGCTGACAACATCTACATGCTCACGGGTTCAGGCGGAAACCTGGGCCTTTCGGTCGGCGACGACGGGGCGTTTCTGATCGACGACCAGTATGCCCCGCTCACCGAAAAAATATTGGCCGCGATCAAAGCCCAAACCGACGAAAAAGTACAGTTCGTGGTCAATACGCACTGGCATGCCGATCATACGGGCGGCAATGAACTGCACGGTAAAGCCGGGGCGATCATCGTGGCTCATGAAAACGTGCGTAAACAGATGACAGTCGATCACTTCCTGGCCGCGTTTAACAGCACGGTTCCGGCCTCGCCGGAAGGTGCGTTACCGGTCGTTACATTTACCGAGTCTGTGACCTTCCACTGGAACGGCGACGAAATTCACGTTTTCCACGTCGAACCGGCTCATACGGACGGTGATGCGATCATTCATTTTAAAGCGTCGAACGTGATTCACGCCGGGGATGTGTTTTTCAACGGCATGTATCCATTCATCGATACGTCGACGGGTGGCACGCTGGGCGGAATGATTGACGCCACCAGGCGAATGCTCGACGTATCCGACGATGAAACGAAAATCATCCCCGGGCACGGAGCGCTTGCCGGCCGGGCTGAACTCGAGCAGTATTACGAGATGCTTGTCACCGCTCGGGATCTGATCAGAGAACAAGTGGAGGCCGGTAAAACCCGTGACGAAGTGATTGCCGCCAAACCGACCGAAGGACTCGACGCCGCTTGGGGCGGGGGCTTTCTTGCGCCCGATATGTGGGTGGGCATCGTCTACGATGGGATGACGTCGCTCGATCATTAGGGCCCGACGCACAGAATGAGTAGCGCGGTTCAGTAGTCGGTACGCAATCTACATGCAGGCGAAGAAATAAATTCTTACCCGCAAAGTCTTCATTCTCTTGCATCTACGCGTGTAATCGTCGTTCTTTGCATGTTGTCATCCAGAACTTCCAGTACCCATGTACCGACCATCACTGCCGTCGCGGCAACCCGTAATGGGGTTCGCCGCCGTATTGACCATTATGGTCGTAGTTGCACTTGTCTTTTGCGTCACTCCGGATGCACACGCCCAGGAAACCAGACTCCCATCGCTCGGCGCCTCCGAAGCGCCTTCGATCCGCATCGATAACATGGGCCTCTCGGACGGACTTTCGCAGGGCTCCATCTACCAGATGACGCAGGACAGTCACGGCTACATATGGTTCGGCACCCAGGGCGGGCTGCACCGCTACGACGGTCACGAGTTCAAGATTTATCAACCCGTAGCATTCGATACGACGTCCATCGGCGAAGACTGGGTCTGGAGCGTCGATGAAAGCCGCGACGGCAGTATTTGGGCCGGAACCGTCAACAGCCTCGAACGACTTGATCCCGTTACCGAAACGTTTGAACATTTCGTGCACGATCCGGCGGATTCTACAACCATAACCGGCGGAAACGTATTTGATTCGCTTGAGGGCAGCGACGGCACGATCTGGGTGGCCACGGCACGGGGCTTGAACCGAATGGATGATGAGCGAAAGGGTGTTTTCAAACGATACGTGTCGGATCCTGACAATCCGAACGCCATTTCTGACAACCAGTCCTATTTCCTTCATGAGGACCCGGACGGCTATATCTGGATCGCCACTGACGACGGACTCAACCGGTTCGATCCAGGCACAGAGGTTTTCACGCGGTATTTTCATGCCGGCGATGGGTCCGGCGGATGGGGTGAACCGAGCATGATTCTCGATATGTTTCAGGACCCCTCTGAGCGGACCGTCTTATGGGCGGGCACCGGCTGGGGTCTTATTCGACTTAATTACGAAACCGGCGAGCACGAGCGGTACGTACCGTATCCGGACGATCCGCAAGGTAGTTCAAGAAATTCCGTACTCAACGTAGTAGCCGATCCCTCCGAGCCCGACATCCTTTGGTGCGGACTCACGGGTGGTGGTCTGGCTAGATTCGATGTTCGGCGTGGCGAATTTACGCTCTATCGGAATAATCCCAGGGATCCCAATTCCATTGCTTCTGATGATGCCGGCACTGTATTCGTGGACAGATCAGGCGTGGTCTGGGTCGGTTACGGAAATGTCGGCCTCGGCAAATTCAATCCCGGCTCCGTCAAGATCACCCAGATCACGCATGACCCCGAAGGACCGCCGGGTATACTGTCCGAGGGAAACGTCTGGGCCATTTTCGAAGATAGCCGGGAGCGTCTCTGGATTGGTACGACTGATCTCTCCCGTACAGGTCACGTCACTCGCTATGATCTGAATACGGGTGAAATTGCTCGAACTCTGTACGATGCAAATGGCGCAACCACGATTGAATCGGGCTGGCTAATGGCAATCGCTGAAGACAGCGAAGGCTATATCTGGTTAGGCGGTCACCGCATGGCACGGTGTGAACCCGTGTCCCTTCGTTGCACGCCGTACGAGCGATCGAACGCGGATTCAACGAAGCTTCCATTGGGCACTGTGCATGCGCTTTATGAATCCCCGGCCGAGCCCGGCATTATCTGGGTAAGCACGGTTGGACAAGGATTGAATCGACTCGATTACGGCACCGGAGAGATAAAACGTTTCGCGCCCAGCGCGACTGATTCCACGAGCGCTCCCTTTGCCATCGCACACATCATGGAGGACTCGGCAGGACAGATGTGGCTCGGTACGATGGACATGGGTCTTGTGCGATTCGATCGGTCCACCGAAATCTTTACCCGATACCCGTATGACCCGACGGATACGACGTCGGTTTCCAACAATCAAATTGAGGTCGTGCTTGAGCGAGCGTCTGAACCCGGGGTACTGTGGTTAGCGGCGCGTGGGGGACTCGATCGTTTCGACATCGAGACCGAAACCGTCACGCATTTCAACAAGGAGGCGGGACTCGCGGACAATATGCTCTACGGCTTGCTGGAAGATGACGCGGGTCTTCTTTGGATGAGCAGCAATCGGGGCATCAGCTCGTTCGATCCGGAGACCGGAAAATTCCGCAACTACGGACTCGACGATGGCCTCAAAGCGCTCGAAGGCATGCAGAATGGTTTCGCCAAAGGCGCCGGTGGCGTCATGTATTTCGGAAATGTAGAAGGAATCAGCGCATTCAATCCTTCCCAACTAGCGACAAATCCCAATCCGCCACCGGTGTCGCTTAGCAATCTTAGAGTGAACGGACGACACGTTGATCCAGGACCGGAGAGTGTGCTCTCGAGTCCAATTCAAAAAACGGAGTCGATCACTCTCCCGTATTCACAAAACGATTTTTCGATCGATTTTGTTGCGCTTCATTTTGCGGACCCTACGAACAACACGTACACCTACCGCCTCGAAGGATCCGACCAGGCTTGGACGGAACCGGGCTTTCAACGCACGGCCAGTTATACCAACGTCAGTCCGGGCACATATACCTTCCACGTCCAGGCCGCGAATCCTGACGGCGTCTGGAATGAAGAAGGTGCTACGCTTGGGATCACCATACTTCCACCGTGGTGGCGTACGGGCTGGGCCATCACTCTCTGGGTCGTCCTGCTTGGCGGATTCGTTTTTGGGTTCGACCGTTTTCAGCGAGCCCGCCTCACCCGGAAAGAGCGCGAGCGCGCAGAAATCCAGGAAGCCGAGCTACGCGTTCAGACCGCCGAGGCGAAAGCGCAGGCCTTCAAGGCAGAAAATGAGCGTAAGAAAAATATCGAACGCCTGTCCGAAATCGGAAAAGAAATCACGGCTTCACTGGATTTCGAAACGATTTTCGGGAAGCTGTACGAACATATCAACGAATTGACAGATGCCCCGATTTTTGGAGTAGGTGTCTACAATGAAGAGGCAGCCGAAATCGAATATCGACTGGCGATTGAAGAAGGCAAACGGTACGCCCCGTACTCGCGCGATACCAACGACAAGGATCAGTTCCCTGTCTGGTGCATCGAAAACAAAGAGGCGGTGATCATAAACGATGTTGCCAACGAATACAGCAAGTACATCGAAAATTATGATTTCAGTTCGGCGAAGCTTGAAGACGGCACCGAGTCGCAGCAGCCGCAGTCACTCATCTACCTGCCTCTTATGACACACGACCAGGTGCTTGGCGTGATAACGGTTCAGAGCTTCGCAAAGAACGCCTATACCGAAGACGATCTGAACCTGCTGCAGACGATGGCGGCCTATGCGTCGGTCGCGCTCGACAACTCGACGGCCTATCGCAAGCTGGATGGAACCATTTCCGAGCTCAAGCGCACGCAGCAGCAGCTCGTGCAGCAGGAGAAAATGGCCTCCCTTGGCCAGCTTACGGCTGGAGTCGCCCACGAAATCAAGAATCCACTCAATTTCGTCAACAACTTTGCCGACGTAAACACCGAGCTGGCCGGTGAACTCCGCGACCTCGTGTCGACGAATCCGAATGCCAGTCTCGCGGACATTCAATCAGAGTTGCACGACCTCGTCGCCGGTCTGCAACTGAATGCCCGCCAGATCGCGAAACATGGACGACGCGCCGATTCGATCGTTCGAGGCATGATGCAGCATACACATCACGGCAGCTCCGAAAAATTCCCGGTCGCGATCAACGCGTTTGCCGATGAATACGTGAACCTGGCCTGGCATGGGCGTCGTGCGAGTAACGGCGAATTCAGCGTTGACGTAGTTCGAGATTATTCTGACGAAGTGGGCAACGCCAGTATTTCTCCACAGGAGATCGGCCGCGTGCTCGTTAATCTGCTCAACAATGCTTTTGATGCGGTGCGAGACGCAGAAAAGCCTGCTGTAACGGTGACAACCCGTCGGTCAGGTCGAACGGTCGAAATCGTTGTCGCCGACAATGGACCAGGCGTGCCCGAGGAGATCCGCGCGAAAATCTTCGAACCTTTCTTCACGACCAAACCCACGGGCGAGGGCACCGGGCTCGGGCTCAGCCTGTCCCACGACATCGTGACGCAGGGCCACGGCGGCGCGATGCGCGTCGAAAAATCGCAGTCGGGCGGGGCTGCGTTCGTGGTTGCCGTGCCGGTGGGATAGGGAATCTCCTTACGCGGTTGCCGGGTTGACATTTCCTGCGCACGTACCTACCTAATCAACTACCCGGACGGTCATGACACTGCTCATGGTGCACTGAGGGTAACTATACAGAGTAGAGAACAGATGAATGCGGCGCTTTCCATCGCGCTCTTTGTTGCCGGACTTGCACTGGTTATCTACTTCGCCGAGAAACTCGTCAAGGGAGCCGTCGGCACATCTTTGGGCTTTGGTATTACAACCTTTCTCATCAGCGTCATCTTTATCGGATTTGATCCCGAAAATCTCGCTCTGGGAGCGGTGGCTTCTTCCGAAGGGGTAGCGGGCATCGCATTGGGTTCTATTATCGGTGCGGCGATGGTTGCCATCGCTCTCGCTTTCGGAATAACGGCGTTGCTCGCTCCGATGGAGTTTGAAAAGGCGCCGAAGCAAATACTCGTCGTGCCTGTCCTGGCGGTGCTTCTGCTGGGCATTTTGAGCTTTGACGGTCAGCTCTCGCGCGTGGATGGTGCAGTTCTACTCGTGGCGTTTGTGCTTTCCATTCTTTTTCTCCTGAGATTGAGCAAAAAGGGGCTCGATATCAGGCCCACGGGAGAAGTTGCCGAAACGCTCGAAAAAGCGGGCGAACGCAACAAGTGGAAGTCGATGGGTCTCCTCGTTTTCTCGCTTATCGCCATTCTCGTTGGCAGTGAAATGATCGTCGTCGGTTCTGAGACCATCATTGCAGGTCTGGGCCTCTCCGAAACGGTCTTTGGAATGACCATCCTGGCGCTCCTGGTGAGTATTGAAGAATTGGCGAGAGAACTACCGGCAGCGATGAAGGGAAGACCCGAGATCAGTTACGGCAATGTGGCCGGATCGATATTAGCTTTCTTCCTGTTTAATGCCGGAGTCATTGCGCTGGTGCGGCCCGTTCCGGTAAGCCCCCAGGTCCTGAACTTCTATCTACCTGTCTGCCTGATAACGGTTGTCGTTGTGTCGCTTTTTATGATGCGCAAGAAGGTTTCTCGCTGGGCGGGTGCGGTGCTCGTCGCTCTCTATCTGGTTTTCTTTGCCGGCGGATATTTCATCTAAGCTGCTTTCTCGGGGCCTTCGTCGGGGCGGCGGCCCCGGCGCTCCGACTTCATCCGACTGAATGCGATACGACGCAGCTACCGCAAATCCAGATGCGTTTTGATGGCGCGATCGAGCGCCGCCATTTCCTCGGGCGTTGCCGTTCCGATGTTCCGGGTGAGGCGCTGCTTGCTTGCCGTTGTGATTTGATCCGCCATCGCTTTGTTACGGGTACTGCCAACCGAAACCCAGGCTTCGCTCGGGTAGAGCCTTTTTGAACTGGAGGTAAGCGGAACAACCTGAACACGATTCAGATATTTGTTCGCCGCGTTGTTGCCGACGATGACCGCTGGTCGAGGCTTTCGAATTTCGCCCCCGACGGACGGGCCGAGCTCTACGCACCAGATTTCACCGCGCTTCATAATCGCCGTCCTCAATCAGTGACTCAGACCACTCAAGCGCATGTTGTTCGCGCTCCTCGTCCGTGGCCATTTCAGCGTAAGCCGACGCCAAATCCTGTTCGACAACGTGCGGTCGGACCATTCGCTCGATGAACCGGCTGATTTTGCCCGCCCCTATGACACGGTAAAGACCCTCGTATACCTTCTCATCGATGGTGATAGTGAGCTTTTTTTGCATAACCAGGTCAACTTGCACGTGTATGATACGTGTAATAGATCGACAGACGGAGAACGGGTTCCTCGTCTACGAAAATCGGTGCCTCCGTTCGGTAGTGCCGAAAATGGCGGTAGATCAGGTTCGATGAGAATGAATATCACGCCGGTTACCCCATTCTCGCAATTAGTACGATCATCGTACTATTTCCCTCGATTAGTACGGCTTTCGTCCCAATTCCCGAAACTCGCTCGAAGCTGCCGCGAACGACACCCAAACACGTTATATTGTCGACTGCGTTGTAAACGACGCGCACCCGAACCATCTTCATATTTTTCCGAACCCTATGACTGGGGAGACCCTCTCTCATTACAAAATCCTCGGTGAACTCGGCCGAGGTGGCATGGGCATCGTCTACAAGGCCGAGGACACGAAACTGAGTCGCACGGTGGCCGTCAAGGTCTTGCCGATCGCGGCCCTCGGAAACAAAGACGATAGAGCCCGATTCTTTCGCGAAGCCCAGGCGGCTGCTCAACTGCATCACAGCAACATCGCGACGGTATTTGCGATCGAAGAGGCGGCATCCATCGTTGGCGAAGAGCGCCCCTTCATCGCGATGGAGTACATCGAGGGAGAAACGCTCACCGAGCGCATCGCCCGGGGCCCACTGAAGCTCGATGAAGCCGTCGAAATCGCCACCCAAACCGCCCAGGCGCTCGAAGCCGCGCACGAGAAGAACATCGTTCACCGCGACATTAAGAGCGGAAACGTGATGCTCACCTCCAGAGGGGTGGCCAAGGTGCTCGATTTCGGTCTTGCGCAAACGGCGCAGTCGACAAAGCTTACACAGCTCGGCTCGACGCTCGGCACGATCGCCTACATGAGTCCCGAGCAGGCGCGAGGAGACGAAGTCGACCGGCGTAGCGATCTCTGGTCGCTCGGCGTGCTTCTCTATGAAATGATCGCGGGTCGCCTGCCGTTTGCCGGCGAGTACGAGCAGGCCGCCGTTTATTCCATTCTGAACGAAGATCCAGAGCCGCTCACGGCCATACGGACGGGCGTGCCGATGGGGATCGAGTGGATTGTGAGCAAATGTCTGGCCAAGAAAAGGGATGAGCGTTATCAGAGCGCAACCGATCTGATCGTCGATCTGAAAACGGTCGATTTATCCAGCAGTACGCTTTCGCGGACCAGTGTATCAGCGATGAGTGCCGTATCGGCGCCGACCACCAGAACCGCCTCAGGAATCGGTCTGAAAACAATGGGTGCATTCGTCGCCGTCGCGGCGCTGGCCTCACTTCTGACGTTTCTTCTTACCGGCAGGGGTTCAACGACGGAGCAGGCTCATTCGTGGACCGTACCCATCGAGATTCACCTTGAGGACCAGGAATGGTCCGATTTCAGCGATGGGCAGACTCTTGATATTTCGCCTGACGGTACCAGCCTGGTCTATCAGGCGAAAAGTGACGGTGAGACATTTCTCTATCTACGGAATTTCGGCGAAACGGAAATTGTGAAACTCGAAGGAACCAGCAATGCTTCACACCCAAAGTTCTCACCGGATGGTCGTCAAGTCGCATTTTTCCAGAATTTGGAGCTTCGTCGTGTCTCGGTGTCGGGGGACTTTCCGCAACTGATTTTATCTGCCGGGGCTTATAACGGTGGACCCGGTTATTCATGGACTCCCGACGGGGACATTATCTATGTACCGGACTGGGGGATGGGAGTCTGGAGAGTATCGACGTCGGGAGGAGAGCAGGCCGAACTCGTCAGTCCGGACCGTGAGGCCATGGAAAGCGGGTTTTCGCATCCCATCATGCTTGCCGACGGAAAAACGATTATCACGGTTGTCTGGGGATCCGGATACGACATTAAGGCCATCGATATCGAAACTGGCAGACGAACTCCAATCGTCAGCGGAGGCATCAATCCCAGATATGTAGCGCCGGGTTACCTGCTGTACGCGCAGGGTGACCGACTTATGGCTATGTCCTTCGATTCTCGCTCATTCGAAGCAGGTGAGTCCGCCACGGTAATTGACGACGGTCTTCTTACGTTCTATGACATGCAGATCGCCGGTTTCTCGGTATCCGAAGCCGGTACGCTTGTGTACCAGGCCGGCACATCGGAGTGGGACGCTGAGATCGTTTATAGAGGCTTTGACGGTTCGACTCGAACACTTATGTCGGGCGTAGGGGCTATGAGCGCTTTTAGCCTCTCACCGGACGGCAAGAAAATAGCCTACGGAATGTTCACTCCAAGACGCGACAGCGATCTATTCGTTTATTTCCTGGACACGGGAGAACAGCGACAGGTAACGAAGTCTCCCGGGTACGAGGGAATTCCCGCGTGGAGAAAGGACAGCGACTATATCTATTATTCAGACCAGGCGGATGGGATATACAGAGTTATCGGGACGTCTATATCCGTTGGCGCCGAACCCGACACGTTAGATCTGGGTGGGATTTCGGCGCAGCCGACCTCCGTGCATGCAAACGGCGACGTGGTTCTTGAATACTGGTCCGATTCGAATATTTCGGACATCGGGATCGCGAGTCCGAATGATGATCCGGCGAAAATAGATATTATCGCAGATGCGAGTGAGGACGAAGATCGAGTAGACGTATCACCCGATGGTCGTTTTGTTGCCTACGAGCTTGGCGGTGGTGGTGATCAGAACATCTATGCACAATCGCTTGAAACAAAAGGGGATCGTGTCATTGTTTCCTCGGCGACAAGCGCCTTTCCACGTTGGTCACCCTCCGGTCGACACCTGTATTACGTGACGGGTAACAATCTGGTGAAGCGTGAGCATCAGGGCAATCTACTGTTCGGGCCGGAGACTCTGGTGCTGGAAGACCTGAGTAGCCCTTATGATCTCTGGCTGGATGAATCCGGAATCGTTATTCGCTCCGCTCAGAACAATCGTCAGGTTTGGATCGCCTTCAACTTCACCCGAAGGCTGAAGGAACTTGTACCGCCCATCGAGTAATACGCGCTTTCGTATGTTCGCGGTCCATTATTCCAAAATCATTATGCACAGCACCCAAGCATTCACCAAAGAATTATGAAACGTAAAGCATCCGCTGAATGGACTGGAAGTCTGAAGGAAGGTAACGGGACGATCTCGACCCAGAGCGGTGTTCTCGACGACACACAATATTCGTTCAGCACGAGGTTCGAAGATGGTATTGGCACGAATCCGGAAGAGTTGATTGCCGCTGCCCATGCCGGCTGCTTCTCAATGGCGCTTTCCGGTCAGTTGGGAAACGCCGGCTACACAGCAGAAAGCATCCGGACCACGGCAACCGTAACGCTGGAAAAACAGGAATCGGGTTTTGCGGTAACGGCCGTTCACCTGGATGTCGTCGCGAACGTGCCGGGAGCCGACCAGGAGTCATTCGGGACCGAGGCGAACAACGCGAAAGAAGGGTGTCCGATTTCGCGACTCTTGAAAGCGGAAATTACGATGGCGGCGAGTCTTGAGAACTGAGGGCTGTGTCACAGGATCGAGCCCTGCATTATTCTAAACCGATATTCGGCGCGAATAACTCGGCTTTGATGAACGCCGCTTTCGACCGCGATCAGACGACGTAACGACAATCTCCACGTTGCGACCCGCCAGATACAGCAGCACGAAAATCTGCGCCATGGATTTATTTCCATTGGTCTGATCCAGCAGCCTATAGAACTGCGCCGGGGATGTGCGCAGGCTTCTAATGAGTTCGCGCTTGGAAAGGCCACAATCTTCGACTGCTTGCTGAGCTTCGAGCGTCAATTTATGTAGCAACATCTCGGTTACGTACGGAGGGTAATGGGTGTAATCCAAAATTTGATCCATCAGAACACAATCCTCCGCTCCTGATTCAAGCACGTAGGTAAACCCTTCGTATGCGAGTTCTCGATCTGGGTAAACTTCGCGAACGCGATTTGAAGAGGTCGGAAGTAGATCGAGCTTTGCGTAGGGAAAAGAAAACCGCCCGCCATCGGACTCAATGTCGAACGCTTTCTTCTTATTGTTGGCAATCACGTTTATGACTTTCATAGTCTTCCTTCCGAGACTAGTTCGTTGATAATCCGCTCAATGTGCGACGTCATTTCTCCTTTCAACGCCACCTCATTCTCAAAATCCCACTTGACGAGCAGCTTGTCGTCTTTGAATACGTGAACATGTTTAGGTGGATGATCTCCCTTCCAAGTCACAAAGACGAAGCCGCCTCTTCGAATTTTTCCCAATTATTCTGTTACCTCAAAAGATAACACAAAAAGGATCATCGGTCGAAATTCTTCGCATGCAGCGCGCCGTATCGATACCAATGCTCGATCAATCGCCAACTAGACACGTAAAGCAGAGAATCGTAACGCGGATTCGTTTCTGGTGGCGACTCAGACCGTCACGCCGCCCATCGTGAAATCTCACTCCCACTACTTCGGTAATGGGTTAGTGTACCTTAAGAGGCAGGCCCGACTTCGCTATTTCCGATCCAGCCGTTCGATTTCGTCCCTTAGACCCAGGTACTCCCATCGCTGGAGCGCGATCGGCACGTTGCCGTTCATCCAGAGGAAGTCGTGGAAGTCGCGAAGCCGAAAGGTCTCGCCGAGCATCCGGCGCGCGTCGCTCAGGAACTTTATGATCTGGATTTTGCCGATCTGGTACGAAATGGCCTGACCGGGCGATGAAGCGAAGAAGGCCGCCTCATGGTAGGCGGTGGCCTCGTCCATGGGAACCGTTCCGGCCAGGTACTCGCCCGCTTCTTCGACCGTGAACTCGCCCGTCGCGAGCTTGACGTCGACCTCGACGCGCAGCGCACGAAGGCGCATGAAGTTGTAGATGATCTCGCGTGTTTTGGGGCTGTCGTCGAAGTAGCCGGCCTGCAGCATCATCTCCTCGGCGTAGAATCCGATGCCCTCGTTGGCGCCCGAGTCGTAGTAGTAGCGCCGGAGCGTATCCGGATGCGTCCAGGAGAGCGCCATCTGGAAGTAGTGACCGGGAATGCCCTCGTGCACGAGAATGGGTCTGGGGTCGCGGGCCGTGGCCAGCGCGAAGTAGCCGAGATCACTCGACGGCTCCCGGATGTATTTGACCGCGTTCTCATCGAGGCGCGTAGGCGAGGTGAGGTCATCGATCACGCCCATGTGGGCGAGCGGCGCCAGGTAATCGGGCAGCGGCATGTTCCCGTAGTGCGCCATCGAGACGGGCACGGTCAGGATGCCGTTTTCCTCCAGGAAGCGGCGAACGCCGAGCTCGTATACGCGGTTGGCTTCGATCTGGGCGGCCTGATTCGCGGCCACGGGCAACTCGGGCACGGAGACGTTACGCTGCTTTTCGATCGTTTCGAAAGCGACGGCGCGCTCCCATTCCTGGCGTGCCATCGAAACGAGTTCGTCCGGCGAGTAGGGCATGAGCGCCACGTAGTCGAGGAAAAACTGATAGGCGTCGCGGCCGAGCGCCGTCTCGCCGGTCATCTCTCCAAGAATCGAGTTGAGGTAGTCGCCGAACTCCTCCATCGATCCCTTGGCGACTTCAATCACGAATCCGAGTCGGGCCGCGTCAGGGCCCGAAAGATGAGGCGCCAGCGTGCGCTCGATCTCGTCCAGGCGCGCACCCGCCGCCTCGCACTCGGCGATCGCCAGTTCGGCAAATACACGTACGGGACGGTCCAGATTGATTTTGGCCGACTCGATCGTCGTTCGGATGTGCTCCAGGCGCGCGATGAGGTCGCTCGATCGCTCCTCAGTGAAGGGCGGAGGTTCGAGCAGCAGATCGAAGATCGATCCGAGCGTCTGATCGATGTAGAAGAGCGCATTGCGACGCCAGTCGGCGTTGATGTTCAGCTCCCAGTCGACTCGCGAGAGCGCCGAACTGAGCAGGCGGTAGTTTACCTGCTGCGTGATATTCCAGTCGGTCGTGTCGACGGCCGAGAAGGAGTCCTGGAAGACGGCGAGCTCCCGTTGTCGCTTGATTACAGACTGCGGCCACCAGTCGGGCAGCCAGCCTTCGGGCCTTTCGATCCGAATCACGTCATCGCCCGAGAGCGGCTGGTTCCAGGTTCGCCAGCTCCAGAAGCCCTGACCGAGCTCCTGAAAAGCCGCGTAGGTAGAGTCGACCTGCGCCCGAGAAGAAACAGGCCATAAAAAGAGAAGGGTCAGAAGCGGAACGAAAAGAAGTCGAGTGAAACGCATGGCGGATGAGGGTTTTCCGGCAGGTGTATACGGGGAAAACGGGTCCTGACAGCTATTTCGAACG
>CAZGOS010000007.1:29380-34349 GCA_964527795.1 uncultured Rhodothermales bacterium
TTGTTAAGCTTGTTGTTCAGAAATTGCGTCGTTATTCTGCGTGCGCACGCCCAGAACCGCTCCCGATGGCAGAACCAGCGACCGAACATACCCAACCCCAACTCCGCAAGACCCTTCGTCTGAGCGACGGCGTCGCGCTCATCGTCGGGATCACGATCGGGTCGGGTATTTATTCGACACCTTCGATTATCGCGGGCTACTTCGACTCGTTCGGGAGCATTTTCATAACCTGGGCGATCGTAGCCGTTTTCGTGGTAATCGGCGGGCTGATTTACGCCGAGCTCGGCACGCGTCTTCCCACGACGGGCGGCGAGTACATCTACATCAGCCGCTCGTTCGGACCGTTTGCCGGGTTCATGTTCGGTTGGGCGCAGCTCTTCATCATAAGAACGAGCGCCGCGGCCGGCCTCTCGATCGTGGCTACCGATTACGTGGGACACTTCGTCGAACTCGGCCCGTCTGCGCACACGGCCGTCGCGCTCAGCATCATAGCCTCACTCGGCATTCTTAACTACGTAGGCGTGCAGTGGGCGAGCCTTTTCCAGAAGGCGACGACGCTAATAAAAGTCGTGGGGCTCATCGCTTTTGTGGCCGTCGGCATCATTCTTCTTGCCGGGATGGCAAATAAGCTCGGCACCTCGCTCGTGCCGACGACGGGGCTAAGCCCGCTCGAGAATATGAGTGCGGCGCTTATGCTGATCGTATTCACACACGTCGGCTGGGACCGCGTGGGGTACGTGGCCGGGGAAATCAAGAATCCGCGCGAGGTCATTCCGAAATCGATGGCCATTGGAATGTTTGTGATCATTCTTATCTACTGGTCGATGATCCTGATCTACCACTATGCGCTCGGCATGGAAGGCATGCGGGGCACGGTGAGGCCGGCAGCCGATGTCGCGACACTCATGCTGGGGGCGGGGGGAGCGGCCGTCGTGGCGATTCTGGCCATTGTTTCTGCCATAGGCAGCATCAACGGGACGATGCTTGCGTCGACGCGCGTCTACTACGCGATGGCGCGCGACGGACTGTTTTTCAAATCGCTCGACTACGTGCACCCGACGTTTCGAACGCCGACCCGGGCGATCTACGCGCACTGCATCTGGGCCGCCGTGCTGCTCATCACGCGGGGATCGTTCGAGAAGCTTGCCTCCGGCATGGTGTTCGCCGTGCTGATTTTCTACACGCTCACGACAATCGCGCTCTTCAAATTTCGCATGAGCGGTACGGGCGACGACACGGCCTACAAGATGCCCTTCTATCCCTGGCTTCCCGCGATTTATCTTGCGGGCGTGGTGGGGCTTCTGGTGTTTCGAGCCATCTTCGAGTTTGAAAAATCAATTATCGATTTTGCCTTCGTAGTCTCGGGGCTTCCGGTCAGCTACTTCTGGCTGCGAAAGGGCAGGGGACGTCATGCTGCAGAACTTTGACGAGCGTAATCAAAAGCTCATCGTGAACATCAACGGCGAGCTCGTGCCGCGCGAGGAAGCGCGCATCAGCCCGTTCGACAGTGTTGTTCAGGGGGGAGATGCGGTCTGGGAAGGGCTGCGCCTCTACAAAGGGAATATATTCCGGCTCATGGCGCATCTCGAGCGGCTGCGGGACTCGGCCAGGGCGCTGGCCTTCGAGGAGATTCCGACCAACGAGCAGATCATCGAGGAAATCCGGCGCACGCTCGAGGCGAACTGGATGGAAGACGGTGTGCACATTCGCCTTACGCTCACGCGCGGCGAGAAGATCACCTCGGGCATGGATCCACGACTCAACATGTCGGGTCCGACGCTGATTGTGCTCGCTGAATTCAAGCCGCCCGTTTATCGGAAGGACGGGCTGACGTTTATCACGAGTTCCGTGCGCCGCGCACCTCCCGATTGCCTGGACCCGAAAATCCATCACAACAACCTGCTTCCGTCGATCCTGGCGAAGATCGAAGCAAACGCGGTCGGCGCGGACGCAGCGCTCATGCTCGATCGCGAGGGATTTATCGCGGAAGCACATGGAGCGCACGTGTTTATCGTGCGAGACGAGAAGGTGTACACGAGCACTACGGATGCCTGCCCGGAAGGCATTACGCGCCGAGCGGTGCTCGATCTGTGTTATGTGGAAGGCATCGAACACGAGGAGAAGCGGCTTTCGCTCACCGAGGCCTACCGGGCCGATGAAATGTTCTGCACCGGTACGATGGGCGAGCTGGCGGCCGTTACGAAGCTAGACGGTCGCGTGATCGGGGACGGTAAGCCCGGG
The DNA here is from genome assembly GCA_964527795.1 of uncultured Rhodothermales bacterium. Lineage (GTDB taxonomy): Bacteria > Bacteroidota > Rhodothermia > Rhodothermales > UBA10348 > SMXL01. The sequence continues at coordinate 31,622 of CAZGOS010000007.1, forward strand.
CCGATGACCGAGCGCCTGTCGGAGGCATACGCCGAAGAGACGGCCACCAGCGGTTACTCGATTATCGGGTGACGCGGCTTAGGAGTCGCAGAGAAAATTTTTATTCGGAAGACCCACATCGAATTGCCAACAGATAAGAAGAGATACAGCGGCTTTACGGAAAAAAGTTTCGGCGCCATTTGGGTGGCGCTGCTGATTGGCGTTGCAACGGCGCCAGTAACCGCGCAGGACTTTCTGCTCGCGGCGGATACTTACGACGTGGTGCACGATCAAGAGTTCAGGAGCGAAGCGATTTCGGTGCTGGATAATGACCTCACGCTGCCGGACGGTCGGCTCGTCGTATCGGTCACGCGCGAGCCTGCGCATGGGCAGCTTACGATGAATGCGAACGGCACGTTCGTCTATGTGCCGGATCCGGGTTATCTGGGCGACGATTCATTCGAGTACATTGTCGATCTCATTCCTCTTCAGGAGCTGACGTTTGTCGAGAATGCGAGTCTGGATCTGGTTGCGAAAGTATCTCTCGCGTTAGGAAACGATACCGATAGCGAAATCGTTCAGATTGTCGGAACGGTGCGGGCTGATATCGGACCGGTAGGCAATCCAGTCGAACGAGTACAGTTGGTGGATCTGAGTGTGCGAAATCGGGACCCGGTCGGACTGAAGTTCAACTATCCCTTCTCAACGCTACGAATCAACGTCGATGCCGATTCACTCCAATTGCGGTTGAACAGCTACGGACCTCCCACAACCACCTTACCGCCGCTCGGACAGTTCAGTCAGACAGGCAACAAGCTCGGCCTGGATGCCGTCGTTAAACTCCAAGGAACGGGTCTTCTAACCGGACAGGTACCGAGCGACCCGCAGAACCTGACGACGGAAACCGACATCGATCTGAGCGGCTTCGTCATCAATCAGAATGACACGATCACGCTCATTCTGAACGTCGATTCGCAGAATCAATTCGATCTTGACGGAAATGCGGTGGAAATGGGCCTGACGGGGCAATTATCGGCCACAGGTCCCCATCTTCCCGGCTCTTCTTCTGGCGCGGAGACTGTCAATCTGAGAGTGATTTCGCCGACGGCTATCGCCGAAACCGGTATACCCGGCCCGTTCCGTCTGCTGGGCCTCTACCCGAATCCCATAACGACGACCGCGACGATCGAGTACGAACTGGAACGCCCGACTGACGTGCGCATTTCGATCTACGACATCCTGGGCAGGGAAGTGGATACGCTCCCCGCGGGCCTCCAACGCACCGGCCGCCAGAGCATAACCTGGGACGCATCCAATCTGTCACGCGGCATCTATCTGCTTCGGATCACGACGGAGACGCAGACGCACACACGCCCGGTTGTCGTGCGATAGAGCGCCCCTTAACAGAAATTCACTTGGCCCTACTCCGCTGAAAAAGGTATCTTCGGATCCCTTCGCGAAAAGCGGGGTAAAAACATACTTCGAGAACGGTTTCATTGACGTCCCGTTATCGAACCCGGTGGTGCAACAACAGTGCCGTTAAGCACAAGATGCACCACCGGAATCGTGCCCGTAGCTCAGCTGGATAGAGCGCTTGGCTACGGACCAAGAGGCCGGGGGTTCGAATCCTCCCGGGCACGCCTTAGTGGGCATGACGGCTTTTCGGCTGTCATGCCCGCTTTGCTTTCCCCCATTTTGAGCTATTCCGGGCGAAAATAGGGCTATGGCAGGATTGACTTTTGTGGTTCGGCACTCTTTTCCGTCAAAAATCAGCTTTCCGGGAAAGATCGAACCTGTAATTCGCCGTTTTGTATCCAGATCGGCTTCTGATAATACATCGACAGGTTCGTGAGAAGCGAGAAACCGAAGCGGGTGTACGGTAAAGAATTGCCGGTAATAGTGGATTGGTAGACACAAATCGTTCTGATCCTGATGTCTCATGTCCCACAAGTAGAAGAACAGGCTAAAAGCCTCACGAGAAAGATGAAAAAGCCGTGCGAGATGCATAAAATCGAAAATAAGATCGCGTCGTATCCCGGTAATTCCTTCTTTTTTTAATGCATCAACAATTTCATTTGATAACAGAATTCCTCGAACGATTCTACCAGACGATCCTTTCATTCCCATTGAGACTCTTGCACTCAGTGAACCACGACAAGCAGACGTGAAGCCGTGGATCGGCCAACCGCGATTTTATATATATATGTCCCGCTCGGAAGATCGTTCAACGCGACGTTCTCAGAGTACCACCCAGGCTGTTGGACTCTATTTACTACCTCAGTTAATGGACGACCAAGTATGTCATATAGAACAATTCGTACGTGTGTCGTTTCCGTCACGGTGTATTCAATAAGCGCACTATTATTCGCCGGATTCGGATAGATAGGACGAAACCCAGCGATGTCGGGAGTAGGTGTAGAAACAGTCGGCTCATCTACCGAAATGTCCGGGTCGAAAAAGGATTGATCCTGGTTGAGATATCGTGCAAGATTTAGGACTCGGCTTAACGAAGCAAACCGTGAATCTCCTCGTGCATAAAGAAATGCAAATTCGAAATCCTGCTCTTCACCGGGCTCTAGTGTAAAGGGTCCAGAGCTCATCAATATTTTTCGGTATGAGAAGTATGACGTATGGTACCATCCGGTTTGAGAAAGCGGATCACCCGGGAAAAAATATTTGATAATCTTGCCTTCACTTAGAAAGCATCCAGACTCATCGGGAGAGATACGGGTGGGCCAGCTGCGATAAC